>JANXRO010000021.1 GCA_025356765.1 Hyphomicrobiales bacterium
CAAGGTGGCTTTGCCAATGCCCTTGCCCCCATGGATCAACCACGCATGATGCGGCCTGCCACTAGCGAATGCCTTATCAAATTGCGCCAATGCCGTCTCATGGCCCACCACACGATTGGCAAATCGCGGATGCCAAGTAACCTCCCTCGGGTCTTCCTGATCATCAGCCACGAAGGTGTTTCCAATTTGCGGCATCAATCTCAGCGATGTTTTTTGCAGCATCTATAATTTTACAACGATATGGATCCGCTTGAACTATAGCCAGAAACCCGTCTCTCAATTTTTGATGAAAAGCCAAACCTTTGCGTTCAAAACGATCTTCATTTTCAGCGCCACGATCTTTGGCCCGCTTCAAACCAATTATGGGGTCAAGGTCAAAAACAAACGTCAAATTTGGCTTAGTAGAGCCAACAATTTTTGCTTCTAAAATGTCGATCAAATTCATCGAACAGCCGCCAGCATATCCTTGATAGGCGCGCGTTGAATCCATAAACCGATCGCATATAACGGTTTTGCCAGCGAGCAAAGCGGGGCGTATGATCTCATTCAAATGGCTGTCTCGCGCAGCATAATTCAGCAATGCTTCAGCCTCAGCAGTCCAACTATTCACATCGCCTGAAACAAGCAAATTTCGCAGAGATTCTGCAGCGGGTGTTCCCCCCGGTTCGCGCGTTATAACAACGTCAACACCTTCCGCCCGCAAACGCTCGGCCAGCAGCTTCACTTGGGTGGATTTGCCCGTGCCTTCACCGCCTTCAAAGGTAATAAACATCAGCCACCAAACAACATGATTAAGGCCGAGTCAGCAGCCTTCTTCCACATAGATTGCGTTGCCCCCACGTCGGCCCCCACGTTTAGCGGTGCATCAGCCACAGACTTGCCATCAACCAAAATGCGCAAGGTTCCAACAGGGGTTCCTGCCTTCACAGGTGCCATCAATGGGCCAGTATAACTCAATTTCATTTCCGCCTTGCCTTGTTCAAAAGGGGCCAACGCAATCTTGAAAGCGTCTGGCGTTACAAGATTGACCCACCGCTCATCACCACCCCACACGCGCGCACGCGTTACAACATCGCCCGCTTCATAAACGCTGATGGTTCTGAATTGGCTAAACCCCCAATCCAAAAGCTTTTGCGCTTCGGCCTTGCGGGTGTTGATTGAGTCTAATCCCGCAATCACCATAATCAGCCGCCGGCCATCACGCACAGCCGTGCCCACCAGGCCATAACCAGCTTCTTTGGTAAAACCCGTTTTCATACCGTCGGCTCCCGGGTAATCCTTCAACAGAGGGTTTCGATTTTGCTGGGTTATTTTATTCCAAGTAAACTCACTTTGACCGTAAATCTTAAAATAGTCCGGGTGATTTTGGATGATATAGCGCGCCAGAATTGAAAGATCGCGCACGCTCATCCGCTGGCCCGGATCAGGCAGGCCCGTTGCATTGGCGAAACTTGAATTTTTCAAGCCCAACTCTTTTGCCTTGTTCATCATACGATTGGCAAAGGCGGTTTCTGATCCGGCAATTCCTTCAGCCAAGGCAATGCAAGCGTCGTTGGCAGATTGAATGATTGCGCCATGCAGCAGATTATCGACTGAAACGCGGCTGTTCACATTGGCATACATGGTAGAGCCACCGGCCCCTTGGCCGCCACGTTTCCAAGCGTCTTGACTGATGATCATTTCTTGATCGAGCTTCAGATCGCCCTTCTTGAGAAGATCAAACACAATGGTTTGCGTCATCAACTTGCTCATCGAAGCGGGCGGCACCGCAATATCTGCGGCTTTTTCAAAAAACACGTTACCAGATTTGGCATCAATCAAAATGGCTTGCGGTGCTGCCGTATCAAAAGTTGGCGGTTCGTCAGCTTTGGCAAAAGCGCCAAGCAAAAATAAACTGACAAGAACAGCAAAGATCCTAAAATTTCCCATGGAACGGTTTTAGGCAATGCCGCCCCTAAAATCCAAACTTTTATTCGATTTTAAGGCACCAATCGATTTCTGGCTGGCCATGAGCTTTCAAAAACGCATTGGCTTTCGAGAATGGCATGGAACCAAAAAAGCCATTATACGCCGATAGTGGCGATGGATGGGCCGAAGCGATCACCAAATGGCGGCTGCGATCAACAAAACTGGCTTTCTTTTGAGCATAATTTCCCCACAGAATAAAAACCACGGGGTCTGCCTTGGCGTTGACCAGTTTGATCACTTCGTCAGTGAACGTCTCCCATCCCTTGCCTTGATGAGATGCAGCCTTGCCTGCCTCGACCGTCAATACAGAGTTGAGCAGCAGCACCCCCTGCTCGGTCCAGCTTTGCAGGTTGCCATGGTTTGGTGGAGCAAAGCCTAAGTCCGATTTCAATTCTTTATAAATGTTGATCAAAGATGGCGGCGGCTTAACACCACTGCGCACCGAAAAACATAAGCCATGTGCTTGGCCTTCACCATGGTACGGATCTTGCCCCAAAATCACCAAGCGGGTTTTGTCTAAGGTTGTTGAATCCAAAGCAGCAAACCATTCGCTGGCGCGTGGATAAATCGATTTTCCGGCTTCACGTTCAGCTACTAAAAATGCTTTGAGAGATTTCATATAATCTGCATCAAATGCGGGCTGAAGTGGCTCTCGCCAACTTTCGTGTAACTTGATCATGGCAGAAGCCTTTCACGCCTTTTTGCCAATTGTGCCTTGCAAAAAGCTGATCATATCATCAACAATTGGTGTAGTTTCCACCCCCCAAAAACAATGATCGGCACCCTTGATCACTTGCAATGTTACCCTGCATCCACTGGCACGCATCGCATCATAAAGCGCTTGGCCTTGTGCCAGGGGCACCAAGCGATCAGCGTCGCCATATTGCAAAAGCGTGGGCGGAGAGCCCTTATGCACATAACTTATAGGTGAAGCGGCCTTGGTTTTGGCTTTCACCTTTTGAATGGGGCCACCCACCAACAGCGATTCTGGCGAATCTGCCTCGTCAGAATCTCCCCAACTTTTCATCGCTAACTTTTCTTTGGCCAGGCTTAAAAAGCGTGTTGGGCCAAACCAGTTGACCACAGCTTGAACCGCACTTGAGCCTTTGGTAATGCCAATGTTGCCTTCCAACGCTTTAGTTTTGCCCGTCAAACCCACAAACGTTGCCAAATGCCCACCTGCCGAGTCGCCAAATGACGCAAATCGTTTGCTATCAATACCAAATATGTTGGCATTTTTGCGTAGATACCGAATAGCGGCCTTGCAATCATGCAATTGGGCCGGAAATTGTGCCTCGCGTGAAAAGCGATAACTAATGCAAGCAACCGCAAAACCAGCTTTGTGAAGCTTGGCCAGAAAATCCATTTGCCGATAGATGGGATTGGTAATTTTCGGGCTGCCAACGGCCCAAGCGCCGCCATGAATATAAACCACAAGCGGGTGCGGCCCCCTGCCCTTTGGCACAGTTATATCCATCATTAACGGTCTAAAACCAAATGGTGTGGCATAAACCACATTGCGCCAAGCCATGCCGCCGTTGCGCTGTTTTGTTGGGTGGTGCAACGCATGGTCATAATCTTGGCCAATATCGGCAAAAAGCTTTTTGAATGCAGGAGTCATCTTTGTCATTGCTGTGCTCCAAATTGCTTCAATGCCAACATCATCACAGCATGAGCAGCACCCGTGCCCAAATTACGAATTTTGTGTGTCACATCAGCGCGATAACGCAATGCTTCTCCGGCTTTGCCAATTTTTGTTTCACTTCCTGTGGTCACTTCAAGTTCACCTGACACGATATAAAGATGTTCGATTGTTCCCAGCGGATGGGGCGAAGATTCCAACACCCCACCAACCTGTGCATGAAAGTCATACCACTGAAAAGCCTCAACCAAGTTCAACGGCCCAACAATCGCCAACCGGCAAAGCCCATCTTGGCTTTCCAAAATTGGAATGCCTGACTTAGTTTGATGATCAACAAAAAGCGAGGTCTGTTCACCGCGCAAAACCTCATCAACTGTTGTCTCCAACGCACGGGAAAGGCGCACCACGGTTGAAAGTGTGGGGTTGGTTTCATTCCGCTCAATTTGAGAAATGATCGACTTGGCAACGCCCGACTGTTCCGACAATTCACCCAAAGATAAATTATAGGCCTTGCGCAATCGCTGTATGGTTTTGCCCAAATCACTCGACGCTTCACTGCTGGTCGGGTTGGCAATTTTCGGGCCGCGACGGATTGACATTGGTACATCCTTCAAATAGAACCGCTGTTCGTTATAAAGAACGAAATGGTTGATTGCCACTGATATTATGCCAAAGTATGCGAAAAGCGAACAAAATCGCTGTTTTGGTGAATGATAGAAATGACCAATAAATCAAACGGAGAGTTAAAATGCGCTATTTTCCGCTGTTTTACGATCTTAAAAACCGCAAGGCCATCGTGGTCGGCGGCGGCGAAGAAGCTTTGCGCAAAATCCGCCTGTTGCTCAAAACTGAAGTTGAAATTCACGTTATTGCCGCTGAACTTCATCCAGAACTTGCCAGTAATCCGCGCGTCAATTGGTTGGCCAAGAAATATTCGGCTAAATTGCTAATGGGCGCGGCAGTGGTGTTTTCATCTGATTCTGAACTCAATGCCCGAGTCTCCGAAGATGCTCAAAAGCGCGGAATTCCGATCAACGCGGTAGACCAAGCCGAAATTTCCACATTTATTGTGCCTTCAATCGTGGATCGAGATCCTGTTGTTGTGGCCATCGGCAGCGAGGGCACAGCCCCAGTTTTGGCACAAAACCTGCGTGGAAAAATTGATGCTTTGTTGCCCCAAAACCTAGGTGCTTTGGCCACCCGCGCCGCAACTTTGCGGGGCTGGGTCAGCACCATCGTGGCGGCGGGTGCTGCACGACGCGCCTTCTGGGCCGACTTCTTTTTTGGCCAGCCCCAAGAAGCATTGCGTGATGGCGATGAAGTGGCCTTTGCTCTGGCTTTGGGTGATGCTGCTTATAAACACAGCAAGGCCCGCGTTGGACGCGTGGCATTCGTTGTTGCAAACAATGCCGATCCTGAACTTCTCACACTTAAAGCCCATCGCCGCATGATGGAGGCCGATGTGATTGTGCATGATCAAAATATCTCGCGCGCCATTCTTGAAATGGCAAGGCGTGATGCTGTGCGCGTCAGCGTGGATCCGAGCGCTCGCAATACATGCGAGATTTTGATTTCCCACGCCAAGGCTGGCCGTAACGTTGTCAGGCTTACCGCCAACCATTTGAAGAACCAAATAAACAAAGTGCAATTGCAAAACATTGCCGTTGAAACCATTGGATCGACAAATGCCGCATCCACAACAAAATCGGAAAAACTGAATTTCCCCCTGCGCGAAGATATTCGCGACGCAATAATGAGAGCTGCTTCATGAACGAAATCGAAAAAGGTCAGGT
>JANXRO010000033.1 GCA_025356765.1 Hyphomicrobiales bacterium
GGATCGAAACATCGCCTTCTGTTGCTCAGCCGACAGCTCTACTTGTCGCCCCTCACACAGGGGCGTGGAGCGAAACATCATGGGTCAACGCTCAAGGGACATGGAGAGCCAGTCGCCCCTCACACAGGGGCGTGGATCGAAACAACATCCAGCAGGAGCTACATGAAGGTGACCCGAGTCGCCCCTCACACAGGGGCGTGGATCGAAACAACCCGACACGCGCTTTGCCGACCATGACGAAGCGTCGCCCCTCACACAGGGGCGTGGATCGAAACTTTTTAATGATGGCTGGCAACTCATCCGAAGAAAGGGTCGCCCCTCACACAGGGGCGTGGATCGAAACAATATAAAACGACCTACCAAAGTAAGTGCCGCTAGTCGCCCCTCACACAGGGGCGTGGATCGAAACATCACCTCATCCACCGGAGCGGGCGGAAGGGCGGGTCGCCCCTCACACAGGGGCGTGGATCGAAACATTTCCAATGTGTTAGGTTGGATGTGATACAAGTGTCGCCCCTCACACAGGGGCGTGAATCGAAACCTAAATTGGTTAAAGCGATTGTCACGCTGCGGCCGTCGCCCCTCACTGTTTGCGTTTATAAATGCGATATGCGGAGTCGCCCCTCACACCAGGGCGTGGATCGAAATTGCCCTTCTGCGGATTTCCAATAATTAAGAGAACCAGAATTTAGCTTCGATTAAGGGCGTTGTCGGTTCCTAAATTATGCTATAACGCCTTTGTTTGAGGGAACATTTCAGAGAGCACTTCAGGAGTCAGCGACGATTTTGCGAACTCTCGTTCCATTTCTTTAGGATGCAAAGATTCAGGCCGCAAGTTTGTGTAGCGCCTCAACATCTTCCAATCGCGGTGACCAGTCACGAGGGCTACCCTCTCAATCGTAAGTCCTGCCTCGAACAAACGACTTGTTGCTTCGTGTCTAAGGTCATGAAAATGCAAATCGTCAATCTTGAGTTCCTTGCAGGCGCGTTGAAAAGCAGTTCCTGCCGATTTGTGATGATGAGGAAATACTTTGCCAATGCCGCGTGTAACAATTCGCTGTTCCAGCAGAACTTGCCAAGCATCGTAACCTGTCAGGTTCAACATCGGAATACGTTGATTGTTGCCATCTTTTTTGCGCGGATCTTTGCGATCACGCACCGTAACCATGCGGTTTCGAATATCCACGTCATCCCACGTGATTGTACATATTTCTTGCTGGCGCATCGCTGTGGCAACTGCAAATCTGATCAAGCGGCCAACTGGAATAAGCTGCCGAGGTTTTTCGTCAAAATATTTCACGAGATCATCAAGCTCATTTTGAGTTGGTCGTCGGTCACGTTCTTGTGGGTCGCCAATCAAGTCCAAACGTTTAAGCGCGACACGAGCGAGCCTGACTTCCTCGGGTGAAACTGCAATTCCATGCACAGCAGCGGCATGCGTGAGCAGGGTGCCGATGAATGATATGTCGATTGCGAGTGTTGCCGGTCCTGCACCTTGCTTCGCACGCTTCTTCCCGTAATCAATGAGCATGCTTCTGGTTATCTCTTGGAGGCGATACCCACCAAGAGTGAGCTTCAGTGACTCAAGAACCGCACTTTTGGAACGACGAATTTTTTTGCCAACCTCCAGCATATCTTGGATATGCAAATCGATTATTTCGCTGAACGTTGTGATTGTCCGCGGATTGACGGCTTTGGGGTCAATTCCCTTATCAATTGTTCGTTCGGTTTCAAGCGCCCAAGTGTCTGCGTCGGCTCGCCGCCGAAACGTGTTGCTGATATATTTTCCTTTGCGCCGCACTTGGGCACGCCAGTTTCCTGATGGCAGCTTGACGATCACAGGCATTCGTGTGCACTCCTATCTAAAGTCGTGTGCGATATGTGTGCAGCAAGGGAACGAAACAAGCATAAAAGGCGGGAAATCGAGGGATAAAAACTGCACACGTTCACATTTGTTCGCTTGAGTATACAAGGATAAACTATTGAATTACAAGGATAAAATATTCGCCGTTGCGCCCATGATGGATTGGACAGATCGGCATTGTCGCGTGTTTCACCGCGTGCTTTCGCGGACTGCCGTACTTTACACAGAAATGGTGACGGCACTTGCCGTGAAGCACGGCGACAGGGGGAAACTTTTGGGCTTTGACGCGGTGGAGCAGCCCGTGGTTTTGCAATTGGGTGGCAGCGATCCCAAACTTTTGGCTGAGGCGGCGATAGTCGGCGAAAGCTATGGATATTCAGAAATCAATCTCAATGTCGGTTGCCCTTCTGATCGCGTTCAAGGCGGCCATTTTGGCGCTTGCCTGATGGCCGAACCAAGACTTGAAGGTGATTGTGTTGCTGCGATGCAGGCAGCAGTAAAAATTCCCGTCACGGTTAAATGCCGTATCGGCATCGACGATCAAGATGAGGAAACCGCACTCGATGAATTTGTTGACGCTGTTGCAGCTGCAGGCTGTAGAACTTTCATCGTGCATGCGCGCAAAGCTTGGCTGAAGGGGCTTAGCCCGAAAGAAAATCGCGAAATTCCACCGCTGAATTATGATCGTGTCATGCGCTTAAAAGCCAGCCATCCTCAGTTAAGCATCAGCATCAATGGTGGCATTGAAACACTGAGTGCAGGCTTGCCACATTTGGAAAAACTAGATGGAATTATGCTGGGGCGGGCAGCTTATCATAATCCGTGGATTTTGGCAGGTGTAGACCACGCGTTCACGGGAAAGGAAGCGCCAGTGAATTCACGGCGTGAAGTTGTCGAAGCAATGATGCCTTATATCGAACGACAACTCGCTGAAGGTCAAGCTCTTCACCGCATCGCAAGGCACATGTTGGGCCTTTATCATGGCCAGCCAGGTGGAAGAATTTGGAGACAGATTTTGACAGTTGAAGGCGCAAAATTTGGCGCAAATTCTAGCGTCGTTCTGGCCGCATTGGCGGCAGTGGAAAAGCAAGCCTTGGCCGTTGCTCAGGGCCGCGCTGCATAAACTTAGTTTCCTTGCGACAGCGGTGGCCATGGATTCAAGGTGGCTCGATGTGCGATAAGACATGATGGCCAAAAAAGTGATTGTTATTGGTAGCGGCATTGTTGGTGCGTCTCTGGCCTTTCATTTGGCGCGTGATGGCGCGAACGTTACCGTTATTGAAAAGTCTGCATCTGTTGTGGGCCAAGCAACGCGCAATTCTTGGGCGTGGCTTAATGCATCTGCAGGCAACCCACCGCATTATGCGGCGTTACGTTTGGAGGCCCTTTCGCAATGGCGCGGGTTAAGCAAGGTTCACCCCAACCTCAATCCCAATTGGTGCGGCGGGCTTATGTGGGATTTGCCTGCACCAGACTTGTGCGCTTATGTTGAAATGCGAATGGCAAGTGGACATGACGCGCAAATATTAAGCCGCGAAGAAATAACTCAACATGAGCCGAATTTGCGCGACGTTCCTGACTATGCCGTATTTGTAAATAGCGAAGGCGCAATTGATCCGGTGTCTGCCGCTACAGGTTTTTTGGACGCAGCAACCAGCCTTGGGGCAAAAATTAAAACAGGCCTTTGCGTTGAAACACTTCAGCTGAAAAACCAAACAGTAAGCCTGCTTTATGATGATGGAACGACCGATACGCCCGATGAAATTATTTTAGCTGCGGGAGCGGAAACGAACGCGCTTTTAAATTCGATAGATCTTTCTTTGCCAATGACGGCGCCAGCAGGTTTACTTGTAAAAACAAAAATTCTTGAACCTGTTCTCAAAGGCCTGATCATGGCGTCAAACATACACGTGCGGCAATTACCCCAAGGGCAATTGCTAGCGGGTAGTGATTTTGGCGGAGCAGACCCCGGTGAAAGCCCAGAACACACTGCTGAGACGGTATTGGGCAATCTCCGTAAGCTGTTGAAGCCTCGTTTGAATATCCAACTCGACCAGATAAGCATTGGCTTTAGGCCAACTCCCGCCGATGGTTTGCCTGCCATTGGCAGGATTGCGGAAATAAGAAATCTCTACGTCGCTGTCACACATTCAGGCATAACTTTGGCCCCTGCAATTGGATCATTCGCAGCGAAGGAGATTTTAAGAGGAGATCGGCACACGCTTTTACAGCCCTTTCAACCAGATCGCTTCTATGACTGATTTTTTCGTCGCTCATCTCAACAAGCCGCTGATCGTGTTCGCGGTTTTCGCGGCCTTGTTTCTTGCCGAACGCATAGCGCCCGCTGCGCGCACGAAAGAACAGATAACGCGGATTTTCAAAAATTTGAGTTTGGCGGGTATAAATTTTTTAATCGGCCCCATCATCGTTTTGCCCGTTAGTGTTTTTGCTGCAACTCATTCACCAGGCTTAAGGCCCAGTTGGTGGAACATGGGGCTCGATTTGTTGCTGCTTGATCTTTGGATTTATACTTGGCACCGGCTGAACCACACGGTTGCGTTTTTATGGCGCTTCCATGAGGTGCACCACTTGGATGAAAATCTCGATGCTTCAACTGCTCTGCGATTTCACTTTGGTGAGGTAGCACTGTCTTCACTTGTTCGTGCGGCGGTTGTTTGGTTCATCGGCGTGCCAATTGCAACTGTGGCCATCTTCGAAACTTTGGTAGTGGTGGCCGCACTTTTTCATCACTCAAAT
>JANXRO010000054.1 GCA_025356765.1 Hyphomicrobiales bacterium
GCCTTGGGCAAATGCGGCGACCAGAGATCCTGAAAAAAACGACCAATCCCAAATGAATTTTCCGCGTTCTGTGCGCCAGCGAAATTCAAACGCCACGCCGCGCAAGATGAGGCCCACCAACATCGCCATGATGGGCGCATAAAGCGCTGGCAACACCACTGCATAGGCCAGCGGAAAGGCTGCCAATAAGCCACCCCCGCCCAAGACCAGCCAGGTCTCGTTGCCATCCCAAATGGGGGCCACGCTGTTCATCATCATATCGCGTTCGGCGGTTGTTTTTGCTGTTGGAAAAAGCATGCCCACGCCTAAGTCAAAGCCATCGAGGATGACATAGGCAAGCACAGCCACCGCGATGATGCCCGCCCAGAAATTTTGAAGATCGAGCGTAAACATCAATTCTTCTCCTCGGTTGCCAAGGCCATTGCGGGTGTTATGCCAGAACTGCGGCTGGGCGCGTGTGAAATGTCATCAAAAGGTTTGGGAACAGCGTTGCACATGCGAAGAATGTAGAAAATCCCAGCACCAAACACGAAAAAATAGACAATGATAAATGCCAAAAGCGATGTGCCAACGGCAGCGGCGTCAATGGGTGCCACAGATTGAGCGGTGCGCAGCTGATTGTAGATGGTGAAGGGTTGGCGGCCAACTTCTGTTGTGATCCAGCCAGCGATCACTGCGATGAAACCCGCAGGCGCCATGATAAGGCTTACACGATGCAACCATTTATCATTATAAATGCCATCACGTTTGAACCGCCGAACCAAACTCCATAGGCCCACGCCAAGCATGGCAAAGCCCAACCCCACCATCACGCGGAAAGACCAAAACACAATTTGTGCAGGCGGCCTTGCATCAACCGGAAATTCTTTCAGGCCTTTGATTACACCATCCGCGCGATGGGTGAGAATTAACGAACCCAGTTTCGGAATTGCAATCTGATAACGCGTTACTGCACCCGCATCGTCGGGTATGCCAAACAGAATAAGAGGTGCGCCGGCTTGGGTTTCAAAATCTCCTTCCATTGCCGCAATTTTGGCGGGCTGATATTCCAATGTGTTCAAGCCATGCATATCACCTGCGAAAATTTGCAAGGGTGCCACAACTGTCGCCATCCACATGGCCATTGAAAACATTTTGCGCGCAGATTTTTGTGTGTTGTCTCGCAGCAAGTGCAATGCGCCAATTGCGCCCACAAAAAATGCAGTGGTTAAATATGCAGCCAAAACTGTGTGGGTCAAGCGATAGGGAAAAGACGGCGAAAAAACGATGGCCCACCAATCCACCGGAATGAATTGACCATTGGGCGAAATTTCAAACCCTTGCGGCGTTTGCATCCAACTGTTTACCGCAATGATCCATGTGGCAGAAACCAATGTGCCGATGGCCACCATAAGCGTGGCCAAAAAGTGCAACTTTGGCCCCACGCGTGTGAGCCCAAAAAGCATGACACCCAAAAAACCCGCTTCAAGGAAAAATGCTGTGAGAACTTCATAGCCCATCAATGGCCCGATGACTGGCCCGGCCTTATCTGAAAACACGCTCCAATTGGTGCCAAACTGGTATGACATGACAATGCCGGAAACCACACCCATGCCAAAAGCCACGGCGAAGATTTTTTTCCAGTAGTTGAAAAGATCAAGATAAACGCGATCTTTCTTCCACAACCATAAGCCATTCAAAACCGCCAAATAGCTTGCAAGCCCGATAGAAAAGGATGGAAAAATGAAGTGGAATGAAATGGTAAAGCCGAACTGAATACGCGCCAAAGTGATGGCATCAAAATGTTCAAACATGGCAAACCTAACCCGTTCTGAAAAACTGAATTTAACTTTGGCTCGTGAGCGCTTCTACGCCGATATGGTGGCTGAGGAAAACCTTTCCAGTCAGGTGTGGCAAAAAGCCTGAACGCTGTAATTTATCCATTACCGGTCCCTTCACTTCTGAAAGGTTGAATTTCACGCCCGCGTCTTTCAATCGGTTGTTGATGCTCTCAAGACTTTCAAGCGCGCTGAAATCCACATCATTCACTGCATTACAAACCAGTATAACATTTTTCACATCGGGCTTGTTTGCCAATTCGGCGCTGATTTCATCTTCAAGATATCGGGCGTTGGCAAAATAGAGGCTTTCATCAACACGCATCGACATCAGCGTATCATGTGTTTCAACGTTGTGGCGTTTGACGTTGCGAAAATGCTCAGTGCCCGCAACGCGACCCACAATTGCAATGTGTGGCCGCGATGAATTGTAAAGATGGATTAAGATTGAAAGTACAACACCTGCAACAATACCTGCTTCAACTCCCGCACCCCATGTTAACAGGATGGTTGCAGCCACAGCCGCAAAATCCGATGTTGCATAATTCCAAGTGCGTTTGAGAATAGAAAGATCCACCAACGAAAGCACGGCCACAATGATTGTTGCGGCCAAGGTTGCTTGCGGCAGATAGGCCAAAAGTGGCGTTAAAAACACTGTCGCAGCAGCAAGCCCAATGGCCGTGAATGCGCCGGCCGCCGGTGTTTCAGCCCCCGCATCAAAATTAACAACAGAACGGGCAAATCCGCCTGTTACGGGAAAGCCGCCAGTAATAGAGGCCGCCAGATTTGATACGCCAAGGCCAATTAATTCTTGATCAGGCTCAATGCGTTGGCGGCGCTTTGCTGCCAGTGTTTGACCAACAGAAACAGATTCAACAAATCCCACAATTGAAATCAGCAACGCGGGCAAAGCAAGATTTTGCACCAATGACATTGAAAATATTGGAAGTGACACGCGTGGCAATCCTTGCGGAACAGCGCCCACAAGTTTCACGCCATGGCTGCCAAGATCAAAAAACCAAGCCACAAATGCTGTTGCAGCAAGGGCGAATATTGGGCCTGTCTTGGCAAGAAGTTCTGCGTACCTTGGAGCCATTCCCAGCTTTGATAAAAGCGGCCTTAAACCTTTGCGCACCCAGAATAAGAATGCGGTTGCTGAAACGCCAATTGCCAAAGTGATAAAATTTGTGGCGCTTAAATTTGGCCCAAGAGATTTTGCTAGCTCAATCAGGTTTTCACCGCTGGCCTTTATGCCCAGTATATTTTTAAGCTGTCCGGCTGCAATCAAAATGCCTGATGCCGTGATGAAACCCGCAATCACTGGGTGAGACAGGAAATTTGCTAAAAATCCCAACCTAAAAATGCCCAGCGCCAGCAGAATGAACCCCGACAGCGCTGCCAAAGATATAGCGGCGGCGGCATAGTCTGATGCACTCAGGCCCAACTTGCTCAAGGCCGCAGCCGTCATCAACGAAACAACTGCAACAGGGCCCACAGCCAATGTGCGGCTGGTGCCGAAGATAGCATAGCCAACAAGTGGCAACATCGAAGCATAAAGCCCCACTTCGGCAGGAAGCCCCGCCAACATGGCATAGGCCAGGGATTGAGGCACCAACATGATGGTGACAATGGCAGCAGCCACAAGATCGCTGATCATTTGATTGCGCGTGTAACTGCGGCCCCAGCCGAGGATTGGAAAATAGCGATTCATAATGTGTTCAACCGATCAGTTCAGGTTTTGCGTGCCATTCTTTGCCCTTGAGCATGGTGTTCCAATAGATCATTGTGCCATTTCCCACAGCATCGTGGAACGGGCTCCAGACCTGCAAAAAGCCAGTACAGGCCTAGGCAAGTCATCCATCGCTTTTGCAAAAAGAACTGCTTCAGCGTCTGTCGCTTGGCCCGGAACAATGGGAATGTAACGCGACTCAAGCCCAGCCTTTTTTGCCGCGGTTGCAAGCTCAGCAAATGTGGGTTGATCAGCGGCTTCACCATCGGGTCTGTTACAAATAATGGATTTGAAGCCCGCCTTTGCAACGTCTTCCAATTCATCAAGCCGCATTTGCCCGCTTACAGATAAGCAGTCGGTTAAGGTTTTAATATGCATGGCGCGCTCCCACTATTTTTTAAAGTGTATCCAACGGTACTTTGAGAAAGCGTTTTCCACTTTCATCGGGCTTGGGCAGTTTACCTGCTTTCATATTGACTTGCAGCGATGGGATAATCAGTTTTGGCATGCCCAAGGTAAGGTCACGCGCTTCGCGCATTACCACAAACTCATCTTCGCTGATGCCATCTTTAGCATGGATGTTGTGCTCACGCTGTTCGCCAACGGTTGTTTCCCATTTGATGTTGCGGCCGTTGGGGCCATAATCATGGCACATGAACAATCGGGTTTGGATGGGCAGCGATAATACGCGTTTGATAGACTGATAAAGCACGCGCGCATTGCCGCCGGGAAAATCTGCCCGGGCTGATCCGCCATCAGGCATAAACAATGTGTCGCCCACAAATGCAGCATCGCCTGCAACATGCGTCATGCAGGCCGGCGTGTGGCCCGGTGTGTGCAAAGTGTGAACTGTTAATTTGCCAATGGTGTAGGTGTCACCATCGTTAAACAACTGATCAAACTGGCTGCCGTCGCGTTGAAATTCTGTACCTTCGTTAAATATCTTGCCGAAAGTTTCTTGCACGATTGTTATGTTTTTGCCGATACCAATTTTGCCACCCAGTTTTTGCTGAAGATAAGGTGCCGCCGAAAGGTGATCTGCATGCACATGTGTTTCGATGTGCCATTCAACCTTCAAACTATGCTTTTGAACAAAGGCAATAATCTCATTAGCGGAGGCATGCGAGATGCGGCCGGCAGCATAGTCAATATCGAGAACACTATCGATAATTGCACAAGACAGAGAGTGTGTGTCTTGCACCACATAACTTACCGTGTTGGTGAGCGCTTCAAAAAATGCAGTCACCACAGGTTTTACATTGAGTTCAACAGAGAATGGAACAGATGTCATGCAATGCTCCTTTGCTTCAGGCTTTTACCGTAACGGTTTTTTCGCCTATTCTTTTAAGGGCTATTAATCGCGCCGCAACCATGCCGCCAAGCATTGCAACAATGAATATGGCTGCTTGGCTAGAGCCAGTTCCCAGTGCTGTAAATGCTGGCCCCGGGCAAAAGCCGCCAAGCCCCCAACCTATGCCAAAGATTGCCGGGCCTACTATAACGGGCGCATCCAAAGATTTTTTCTTTGGCAGATGAAACTGTGTATCAAAAATTGGGCGCTTGCGTTTCAAAACCAGTTTATAGCCCAAATATGTAACCAGCGTTCCGGCAGCCATTACAAATGCGAGGCTTGGGTCCCACGTGCCAGAGGGAATTGCTGCGACATCAAGAAAGTTTTGAATTTTCTGCGGGTTTGTCATGCCAGCCAAAGTGAGCCCTGAACCAAACAGCAAACCAATTAGAAATTGTGTGATGAGAGACATGAGCTTTCTCAAATTAAATGATGTGTGATAAAAACTGTGATGATTGCTGTGGCCATGAAAGTGATTACGGCAACCAACGAGCGGAATGACAATCGAGAAAGCCCGCAGATGCCATGGCCAGATGTGCAACCATTTCCCCAAACTGATCCAAAGCCGACGAGTAGCCCTGCCGCAGCCAGCAAAAGTGGCCCGCCAGAAACTGACATCGGGGCCCAATGGCCTGTGAGTTTTGTGAAAAATAGTGATGAGGCGATCAGGCCCACAATGAACATAACACGGCCAGAGGCGTCTTTGTCGATATAGGGAGGGAACATGCGCACTGCGATGCCGCTAATGCCAGCGATGCGGCCATGCGTTGCCATCAGTAAAATTGCCGCAACGCCGATCATCATGCCGCCGATGGTGGAGGCGAGCGGTGTAAATTCTGTAATCATTTAGAATTTCCCTATAAAAGACCGTTGAACTTGTTTATAGTTGTATATTATAATGTTCTAATACGTCAAGGACTATTTCAAAATGACACTTGCATTTGCCGAACGAATAATGAATTTGCACGACATGGAAGCTAAGGCGGCAGTGGCCGCAACGCTTCTCACCGCCATGGCAAACCCCACGCGCCTGCTTATTCTTTGCGCTTTGGTGAATGGCGAAAAGCCTGTTCACGAACTTGTGGCCCAAAGTGGAATTAGCCAAAGCGCTGTTTCGCAACACCTGACAAAAATGCGCAATCTAAAATTGGTTTCCACACGACGTGACGCACAATCAATCTATTACATACTGGCAAGCGATGAAGTGCGGCGTGTGTTAGAAGTGCTCTATGACATTTATTGCCGTGTAGATTAAACCTGCGCTTGTTGCCTATTTGGTTGAGCCTGCGAGAAGGCCCGCGATCAGGTAGCGATTGAGGAAAATGACCAACAGGCAGGGAATTGCAATGGCAATTGAACCTGACGCCATTATCAATCCATAATCGACAAAGTTTTTGCCGGCAAATTCAGGAATCATCACCGTGAGAGGCTTGGTAATTTTTGGAGAAAAAATCAGCGGAACCGCATAAAGGCCCCACGCTCCAAGAAATGTGAGAATGGCAGCCGCCGCAATGCCCGGCGAGGCGATTGGTATGATGATCGCGGTTAAAATTTTCATATGGCTGGCACCGTCCATACGCGCAGCTTCTTCCAGTGAAATTGGCAACGTGTCGAACACGCCTTTCAACAGCCACAAACACAGCGGCAAAAAAGCCGAAACATAAATCATGGTAACGCCGAAATAACTGTCCATTTGGTGCAGAGCAACCATGATCCGGAACAGCGGAATGATGACCGCGTAACCGGGAATGGCCATTGTTGCGATAACCGCATAAAAAATTGGCGTACGAAATGGAAAATCCAAACGTGTAAAAGCATACGCGCCCAGAAGCGACATCACCACACAGATCACAGTCGCAAGACTTGAAGTGATGATGCTGTTCAGCAATGCAACACGGAACTGTCCGGCCACATCCACTCCGCCAAAATGTCCATCAAGAATTCCCAGCAACCGCAAATAATGATCAGACGTTGGATGTGCGGGATAAAGATTGATTGGGCGCAGGGTGAAATCTGTGCTGGGCGTAATGCTGCTGGCAAGAGTCCAATAGATTGGCAGCAATGACCACGCCAATAACAGAGCCACGCCAAAGCATATGATGAGATTTCTAAAGATCGGCTTGTTCATCACCCCATCCTTGTGTTGCGATAAACGCGCAGAACATAACCTAGTGATATCAGCAAAGAAATCAGTGTCACTGTCAGCGACAGAGCCATGCCGTAAGAAAAGTGAAATTTGCGAAAGGCTTCCAAATATATTTGCAAAAGAATTGGCCGCGTTTCAACACTGTTAAGGGTGAGTACAATTGCTTCATCAAAAAGGTTGAAAGCGGAAACAGTCGCATTGGTCATTGCAACTGCAATTGCG
>JANXRO010000084.1 GCA_025356765.1 Hyphomicrobiales bacterium
CGAGCGGAATTCTTATCCGAGCACTTGGAGCACTTCTTTCTGACAAACGTAGCGAGATGCCAGTGATTGCTGTTGCCGAAGACGGCAGTGCTGTGGTGCCATTGCTTGGTGGACACAGTGGCGGCAACGTTTGGGCAAAGCGCATAGCAGCGTTTACAAATGGTTTTGCAGCCATCACAACGGCAGGTGATATTCGCTTTGGGGGAAGTTTGGACGAGCCAAAACCCGGGTACATTTTGGGCAATCCACAAGATATGAAATCGGCAACTGCGGCATTGCTAAATGGTTCTCCGCTGGCCCTGCTCGATAACGGGGAATCTCCTGTTGAATTGCAGAACATAAAATTTGAAGAATGGACGCCTGATTTCAATGGCGTGACGATTGAAGTGACCGAGAAAGCTGTCGCAGGTGGCCCGAAGCATTTGGTCTATCACCCCGAAGTTCTAACAGTAGGTTTGGGTTGTGAACGCGGTACTGACCCACAAGAAATCCGTACACTTCTTAAAGAGACCTTTGCGGCAAACAATCTCTCTCGCCGTGCATTGGCCGTTTATGCATCAATTGATTTGAAAGAAGATGAACCCGCAATCATCGACCGTTACAATGTCATTTACTTCACCGCCGAAGAATTGAATGCGCAATCTGCCAACTTACAAAACCCCTCGGAAATTGTGCGGGCGGAAGTGGGCACACCAAGTGTTGCCGAAGCATCGGCTCTTGCAGCGGCAGGGCCCGACGCGGAACTTATTGTAGCAAAAACCAAAAGTAGCCGAGCTACTATTGCTGTGGCGAAAGCGCGATCGCCATTGCTATTACCCTTTCCTGCAGGGCGATATCGAGGTGAGGTGTCAGTGGTGGGGCTTGGCCCCGGAACCTCATTAATGCGCAGTACTGAGGCAAAACATCACTTGATGATGGCAACTGAATGGGTTGGATATGGGCTTTATCTTGATCTTGCGGCTGATCTTAAGGCCGGGCAAACTGAACATCGGTTCCCGCTTGGTGATGAAGAGGCCCGCTGCCGGCACGCCATCGAACTGGCTAAACAGGGCAAATATGTTGCTTTGATTTGTTCAGGCGATGCTGCAATTTATGCAATGGCAGCATTGGTTTATGAGCTCATAGATCGCGAACCGTGTCGTATTGGAGTCAACATAATCCCCGGCGTCTCAGCATTCCAGGCAGCTTCGGCGCGTGCGGGTGCCATGATTGGCCATGATTTTTGCTGCATATCACTTTCAGATTTGCTCACCCCTTGGGAAGTCATTGAAAAACGCATCAAGGCGGCGGCAGAGGGTGATTTTGTAATCTCATTTTATAACCCGCGCTCATTGAAACGTCGTGATCAGCTTGAACGCGCTTTTGCTATTTTGAAAAATCATCGTCCGCCCACAACGCCTGTGGTGATTGCTTCAAACCTTGGCCGGCCCGAGGAAAAATCAAAAATCGTAAACTTCGCTGACTTCAACCCTGAAGATGTCGACATGCTCACACTTGTCATGGTTGGCTCATCGCAATCAAAATCATTCAAGCGGGGTGACGGCAAAACTTATGCTTACACTCCGCGTGGCTATGCCAAGAAAATGGACTTAAAATGACAGTACACTTTATTGGCGCTGGGCCTGGAGCATCTGATTTGATCACCGTTCGGGGATTAAAACTTATTCAATCTTGCCCAGTTTGTTTATATGCGGGCTCGCTTGTGCCGGAAGAATTGGTGAAGGCGGCTCCTGCTGGTGCGCTTGTGATTGATACTGCACCACTTCATCTCGATCAGATTATCGAAGAAATGAAACAGGCCCATGCCCAAGGCCAAGATGTGGCGCGGGTTCATTCAGGTGATCCATCAGTATACGGAGCAATTGCTGAACAAATGCGCAAGCTTGATGCGCTGGATATTCCCTATGACGTGTGCCCCGGTGTTCCGGCATTTGCGGCGGCGGCAGCGGCATTGAAAACCGAATTTACTTTGCCCGAAATTGCGCAAACAGTGATCATCACCCGCACTACAATGAAGGCTTCGGCCATGCCAGTGGGCGAGGAATTGGAAAAGCTTGGCGCTTCAAAAGCAACGCTTGCCATCCATCTTTCCATTCGCAATTTAGGTTATATTGAACGTGCGCTGACGCCGCATTATGGCGCGGATTGCCCTGTGGTTGTGGCTTATCGTGTAACATGGCCAGATGAATTGTTTATATTCGGAACGCTTTCAACCATTGCGAAAAAAGTGCGCGAAGCAAAAATCACACGCACGGCTTTGGTGTTGGTCGGGCCTGTTTTGGGCCACAATGATTTTCGTGATAGCGCGCTTTACGACAAGAACCATGAGCATGTTTTGCGCGTGAAGAAAAAAGTAAAAAAGACAGTTGCACCTTAAACGCAAAGAAGCCCCAGCTTTCGCTGAGGCCGCCCTTGCAGAGGACTTCTTTTGTAGGGAGATCAGTTCATCGCAGTTGCGGAACCGAGATATTTTGTTGGGTCAAGCGCTGTTGCACCTTTGCGAACTTCAAAATGAAGTTGTGGACTTTGCACAGCGCCGGTTTGGCCGGCCTTGGCAATCACCTGACCGCGCTTGATCTGATCGCCTTTTTTGACCATCAATTGTGATGCGTGGGCATAGGCCGTGACGAAACCGCCAGAATGGCGAATGAGGATTAAGTTGCCATAACCCTTCAACTCGTTGCCAGCGTAGGCCACAACGCCCGCTTCAGCGGCTTGAATGTTTGTGCCTTCGGGCACGGCGATGTTAATGCCTTCGTTTTTCATGCCGTTGGTTTTGGGGCCAAAGCCTGAAATAACTTTGCCGCGCAATGGCCAGCGCATAGAAAGTTCGCTTGGCGTGGCTACTGGTGTTGCATCAGTCACTTGAGGCGCTGCTTCAGGAGTTGCTGCCACTTGGGTTTTTGGCAAAGTGAGAAGACCTGGTTTTTGGGCCATTGCAACTTTATCAGGAGCTACAGGCTCAGCTTGGGCCACGGCATTGTTTGCAGGGAGCTTAAGCTTTTGGCCCAGCGACAATGGTCTATCATGTTTCAAACTATTCAAATCTGCAATAGCGAATGGCGATACTTTAAACTGACGACCAAGCGAGAACAACGTGTCACCTGATGCAACGATATGTTCGGTTGTGGACGCCTTGATCTTCACTGGCGCAGCATCAGCCACGACTGGCGCCGATGAATTGTTTTCTGCAACGGCGGGCGCAACTGCATTGGCAGAGCCGGGAATTTTCAACACGCGACCTTGTGCAACAGTATAGGGTGCGGGAATGTTGTTGGCCATTGCAAGCTTCTGCAGGCTGATATGATTGGCCTTGGCGATGCTATAAAGCGTCATACCTTGACCAACAGTGACTGTGTTGCTGGCAAGACCTTTTTTGTTCAACAACAGCGGCTTTTTAACTTCGGCTACAGGCTCATCAGCAACCGCCTGTTCATCTGCGATGACAGGGGCTTTGTAAGCTGGTGGCTTATATGTTGGCGCATTGTTGTAAGCGAACTTCTGCGCGGGTTGGGCCTTCACTGGCAACGGAGCGACCTCTGTTTCAACAGGGTTGCTGGCCATAAGTTTTGGCTGCTTATATGTTTTTTTGTATGCGTTGGAATAATCATATTTGGGCGCAGCGGCTTGGGCCACAGGCTCATTTACAATTGGACTTTGCGTGATTGTGTCGGGTGCCGACGCAATTTTCGCACGTTTGTAGATTGGTGCCTGATAAGCCACATCAGGCTGATATGGCTTTTTGGCCTTGGGGATTGACGCGGTGTAGACCGGATCAGAATCTGATGGATTGTTGTAGCTGCTGCTGAAGCGCTCCATCTGATCAGAGCAGCCTGCTAACAGAAATGCTGCAAAACTAGCAAGAGCAAATTTAAATGTCACCGTGCCCGACACGGCATTATGGCCACTGATACGCATACGCTACTCCAGTACAAACTTACTTACCGAGGCAAACTGACACCTCAACTTGGCAACAGCATGGCGTTTTTTGGTTAAGAGAGAGTTTAAGGTGAATGCTTCGTTGCGATTTTTTGTAAATTTATTCGACAACGACCTGGGCACCCACTTGCACCAGATCATAAAGTTCAGACACATGCTCGTTCAACATTCGGATGCAGCCTGATGAAACGGCGTGGCCAATGCTCCATGGTTTATCTGTGCCGTGAATGCGAAAATCAGTGTCGCCCAAATAGAGCGCACGGGCACCCAGCGGGTTTTCCGGCCCGCCCGGCATCATGGCTGGAATGATGTGACCAAGCGCCTGTTCACGTTTGATCATTTCAGCCGGTGGCCGCCAAATGGGCCATTGGGCTTTGCGGCTTATTATGTTTGTGCCGCTCCACGAAAAGCCTTCGCGGCCCACGCCCACTTTATAGGCAATGGCTTGGCCTTGTGGCAAAATGAAATAAAGCTTCCGTTCTTTCGTCCGCACCAGAATTGAGCCTGCGGCCAGATCCGTTGTAAAGGCAATCACCGCCCGATCTGGACCATTCACTTCGCCTATAACAAGATTTGCGGGAGATGAATTAGACATCACCGGAATTTCAATGTCACCATTCATCGAGCCACTGATGCGCACAACGCCCGTTGGCTGTGCCAGCGCTTGCTGAGAAAAAGTGATTAAGAGAAATGCAACTGGCAGATTTAAACGCATGGTTCCCATCCCTGAGAGCCATTAACTGCCTGAGTTGACCTTAAGTTCCATTTAAAATTTATAGTTTCTGAATCATTGCGTGTGCAGTGGCGCGGGTTTTGGGGTGACGCCAGCGGGGCGCAATTTCCCGAATAGGCTCTAACACAAAGCGCCTTTCTGCAATGCCGGGGTGTGGCAATATCAGAGCCTTTTGCACAAGCTGGCGTTTATGTTTGATAAGGCCATGATAATCTAAAATATCAAGATCAAGCGTGCGTGGGCCCCAGCGTTTGCCCCGCCGCCTGCCCGCTTGGCGTTCAATCATATGCAATTTGCGGATAAGGCTTTCAGCAGGCATCTTCGTTTCAACCAACGCAACGGCGTTTACAAATTGAGGTTGGTTGACCACGCCGAAAGGTTCAGTGATCAACAAGCTTGATGATTTTACCAACCGCAAGGGAAATTGATTGAGCATGTGAAGCGCCATCTCAACAGTTTGGCGCGGGCTTCCCCATGGGCCATTGATGTTGCTGCCCAACGCGATGAGGATCATTATTTTTCGCGCAATAGCCGCGATTTTTCGCGGTTCCAATCACGGATCTTGATGGTTTCGCGTTTATCGACAGCTTTTTTGCCGCGCGCCAAAGCGATATCAACTTTTACGCGGCCTAGCGGGTTGAAAAACATTTTAACGGCAACAATCGTCAACCCTTCGCGCGACACTCCAACAGCCAAACGTTGAATTTGTTTGGCATGAAGCAACAATTTGCGTGGACGCTTTTGTTCATGGTTGAAGCGGTTGGCTTCGCGATATTCAGGGATGTTCGAATTGATTAAAAACAACTCTTCGCCCTTCATGGCCGCATATGCTTCAGCCAAATTAACATGGCCAACGCGCAAAGATTTAACTTCCGAGCCTTGGAGAACAAGGCCAGCCTCAAAAAACTCCATCAACTCATAATCATATCGCGCGCGGCGATTTTCGGAGATTACTTTAATGCCTTCCTGCTTGCGCGAGGCTTTGGCACCTCCGGCTTTGGACGACATATCAGTTCAAAAGGCCTGCGTGCACAAGTGCATCACGCACAGCTATTTTGGTGCTTTCAATGACGGGAACCAAGGGCAGACGCGCTTCTGGCGAACACAGGCCCAAAAGGCTTGCCGCATATTTCACGGGCCCGGGGCTTGATTCCACAAACATGGCGTGATGCAGCGGCATCAGCCTGTCTTGCAATTTCAATGCGGCTTTATAATCGCCAGCCAAGGTCGCTTCCTGCAACTTTGCGCATAGGCGTGGCGCAACGTTAGCCGTTACCGAAATGCAACCTACGCCGCCATGCGCGTTAAAGCCCAAAGCAGTTCCATCTTCGCCCGAAAGCTGAATGAATTTATTGCCAGACATCAAGCGTTGGCGCGATGGCCGTGTGAGATCGGCCGAAGCATCCTTCGTGCCGATGATGTTTTTAAAATCATGCGAAAGCCTGGCCAGTGTTTCAACTGAAATGTTGGCCACGGTGCGGCCTGGCACATTGTAAACAATGATGGGAATGTTCACTGCCTTGGCGATTGCGGCATAATGTTGATAAATACCTTCTTGAGTTGGCCGATTGTAATAGGGCACAACAATCAAGGCCGCATCAGCGCCCGCTTTTTTGGCGTGGGTGGCATATTCAATGGCTTCTGCCGTGTTGTTTGAACCAGCGCCTGCAATTACCGGCACTTTGCCCTTGGCCACTTCAACGCAAATGCGAACCACGGCTTTGTGTTCATCAGGAGTCAAGGTTGGGCTTTCACCCGTTGTGCCCACGGGCACCAAACCATGGCTGCCCTCTTTAATTTGCCAGCCGACAAATTTTCGAAACGCGGCTTCGTCAAATGAACCATTTTTCATTGGCGTTATTAAAGCGGGAATAGAACCTTGGATCTTCACGTCAAACCTCTTCAGTAAGATTCTGGAAACCATAAAGGCGTAATGCCTCTTTAAGACCAGAGTTGCAGAATAGTCTGTGCGATGGCGAACAGCAAGCAAAGTCACCAAGGTTTTGTTTTTTAAGCAGTTTGCTCGTGGGTTATTGAAAGTGTATGTAAAGTGATGATTTCAAGACGTGGTTTGATTCAAGGCTTGCTCGGCGCATCGTTTTTGGCATTGGTTCCAATGACTTTGGCGCAGCAGGCTTTTGCAGTGCCATCAAACCTGGCCGTTGAAGCGGTAAAAAAAGCGCTTGGCGGAGATTTTGTAAATGCGGGCGTTTTGGCAAACCAGTCCGGAGATCAAGCTGCGATTAAACTGGTTGAGCTTATTTATCTGCGTGATCATGGGCCAGAGGCGGGATATCCGCGCATATTGGCGTTTCTCAATGCAGCACCCGGTTGGCCCTTAACCGAGACAATTTTGAAACGCGCCGAACAAGCACTTTATGAGAATGCCGAAGCGCCAGCCGTGGTGAGCGGCCATTTCGCTACACGCAAACCCCTCACCGCTTTTGGTGCCTTGGCCTTGGCGCGTGCTGGCTATGCCACGGGGGATGCAGCTTCTGGCAAAAAGTGGCTGCGCAATGCGTGGGGCGATGATCGTTTGGATGCGTCCTTGGAAAGCAAGGTGAGCGCAGAATTTGGTTCAAAGCTTTCTACTGAAGATCATAAATATCGGTTGTGGCGTCTGATATTGGCGCAAGAATCAAATGCGGCCATTCGGCAATCCAAGCGCCTTTCGGGCGATCATCAAGCCGCTGCAAAAGTGGCCCAAAGCCTTATTCAATTTAATGGCGGCGCTGATAAAAAGTTTAATGCGCTTTCAACCGCGATGCGCAACCAGCCTGCCATGCTTTATGTTTTGGCACGGTTTCATCGCAAGAACGAAGATTATGGGAAGGCCCGCACAATCTTGGCTTCCATGCCCGGCGATGCCAATGTTATGATAGACGCCAGTGCGTGGTTTGAAGAACGTCGCACAATTGTTAGGCGCTCCGTTGGCCCCAACAATCAGCCGTATTGGAAAGCCGCTTATACCATCGCCAAAAACCATGGCCTAAGCAGCGGTGACTTTGCTGTTGAAGGCGAATTTTTGGCGGGCTGGGTGGCATTGCGTTATTTGAAAGACGCAGATGCTGCGATGGGCCATTTCAACAAATTGCAAAAACTTGCTCCCACTGGAACAGAAAAGGCCCGTGCTGCTTATTGGATTGGGCGCACACAGTTGGCTGGCGGAAATGGCGCGGCTGCAAAGGCTTCATTCAAAGTTGCGGCACAACATTCAACTGTTTATTATGGCCAGTTGGCGCGTGAACAGTTGGGCTTGGGCAAACAACCTGAAGATATTAACAATGGCCATGCCTCACAAGCTGCACAAAGCGCAGTTGAAAAAGATGAAGTCGTTCGCGCCTTCAGGATTATGTCTGAAGCTGGCACAAAAAATCAGCTTAATATTTTCATTTGGTCTTTGGCCAATCGCTTTGACGATGTTGACAGTTTGAATGCTGTTGCATCCATCATTCAAAACGTGGCGGGCACAAGTTGGGCATTGAGATTTGCCAAGGCTGCTGGCATGCGCGGCGTCGATCTGGATGCATGGTCTTACCCCATTTATGGCCTGCCCAATTGGCAACAGGTGGGCAAGCCCATTGAAAAATCTCTGGTGTTTGCGCTTTCACGGCAAGAAAGCGAATTTGATCCCAACGCAGGAAGCAGCGTAGGCGCGCAAGGCTTGATGCAATTAATGCCGGGCACAGCCAAAATTGTTGCCAAGCAATATCGTATTGGATATTCGGCGGGCAAATTAAAGAACCCGGCCTATAATGTGCAACTGGGTGCGGCCCATTTGGCTGATCTGGTAGACACGTTCAACGGCTCTTACATCCTCACATTGGCTGCCTATAACGCGGGGCCACGGCGTTCACGTGAATGGCTGCAAGCGTTTGGCGATCCACGCGGCGGACAAGTTGATGCTGTTGATTGGGTTGAATGTATTCCCTTCAACGAGACACGCCAATATGTACAAAAAGTGATGCAGAATGTGCATGTTTATCGTTCGCGTTTGGCACCTGATACTGTGCGCCCGATGACGGCTGATTTAAAGCGCGGACAACCTGAAGATATCAACGTGGGCAGCACATCAAGCATTGCACCCGTGACCGAATGTAAATCGGGTTCGATGCAGGCGCTGATCAGCAAGTGCGGGTAAAAATAAGGCCCGCGACTGTTGCGGGCCTTTTCAATTTGATGCGCACAATATTATTTGCGGGTGCGGCTGCCTGAAAGGGTTTCGCCTTTTGTGTTTTTCATTCCGCCTGTGCCATATTCGCGCTTGAATTCAGCCTCTTTGCCAGTGGCCAAAAGATCTGCTTGGCGGATCCATTCTTCACGCGCAATGCGGCCATTAAAGCGCAGGTGATCATCCACCCAAGCCACTTGTGCTGGTGTCCAAGCTGCAATTTGGTCGAAATGGAAAAAGCCTAAGTTGTGCAAAATGCCTTCGTTTTTCGGGCCTATGCCGCTGATGCGTTGCAAATCATCGGCCTTGCCGCCACGGGCCTTGTCGATGCCTTTTGGTCGTTCCATTTTGCCGGTTTCCATCACCGATGCCGCAACAGCTGGAGTTGGCACCACAACGGGGCGTGCAACCATGGGGGCAGGAATGGGAACAGGTTTGGCGATTGGCTTTGCCACAACAGGTGCCATTGCCGGTTGTGCGGCGGGTTCAGCGACAAAAAGATTGCGCGCAGCCCAACCCAGCAGACAGCCAAGAAAATATACAAACAGCATCCAGAATGCCAGTTCAATGAGAAGATGTGTCATGGTGCCATTGCCCTTTAATTGATGCGTTTTTCAGATGAGTTATAAGTAAAACCCACCCAAGCGCCGATTGCAAAAGCAACCAGAAGCCAGAACCAATTGTGCTGAACCAAAATCCAGCTGTCATGCCAATTGAAAATTTCGTTCATGTGGTTCCCCTTATTTCATCACTGTGAATTCAACACGGCGGTTTTTGGCGCGTGCGTCGGCAGACCGTGCCGGATCAAGCGGCTTGTCTTTGCTGAAACCAATGCCGTTCAAACGGGCCTTATCAATGCCGGCTTTGACCAAAGCATCAATAACAGTTTTGGCGCGGCGTTCGCTCAGGCCTTGGTTGAAGGCCTCAGAGCCATAATAATCGGCATGTCCTGCTACTTGCATTTTGATGGCCATGCAACGCGGGTCTTTCAACAATGCTGCATATTGATTGACGGCCATATCAAACGGCGTCTTCAGACCATCACGGTTAAATTCAAAGCGCACGGGGAACACGGCTGAAATTCTGGCCAAGGTTCCTACACAATCATAAGCCTCAGAAGCAGGCGGCGCTGGCGGTGGCGCGGCAACTTTGACTGTCAGTTCGCCTTTGGTTGTATCGACAACACCCTTGCCATCTGCGCCAATGGCGGTGGCAATCACGTCATAGCTGCCATTGACCACAGGGGCCTTTGGTTTCAACGTCCAGTTGCCGCTGGCGTCCGAGAGCAAATCAAAGTCTTTGCCCAATTTGTGGGTTACGCCGTCAAGTTCAACCGTCAGGCCTTTCGCATCGCCTGCAGGCCACGTGCCTTTGTTGGTTGGATGATCAGAATCAGATGCGCTTGCAACAACGGTTGGTGCTGGCACAGGTGCAACCAAAACTGGCGTAGCTGCCGCTGCTGGTTTTGGTGCTG
>JANXRO010000098.1 GCA_025356765.1 Hyphomicrobiales bacterium
AGAATGGTGCTGCCGCAGTGGTGAAAAATCTCGCACTTCCTCATTCGTCAATGCAATGAGAGATTTCAGGAAAGAATTTTGCAGTGGTTCAAGATCATAGACACCGCTCAACAGCAGTGCGGCACTGGGAATAACATCGTGTTGAGCAGAGAAGGTGAATGTTGCCAAATGTGCTCCTGCTGAATGGCCACTGATGGAAAGCCGATGCGGATCACCGCCATAATGCTTGGCACTCTTATGAAGCCATGAAAATGCCTGCTGCACTTGCCCGACAATTTTTTCCATCCGCACAGCGGGCATCAGGTCATAGTCCATGATCGCGGCAATGGCACCACACGCCGTCACAGTGTCGGCAATGAATGAAAAATCATCTTTTGAAAACATCCGCCAATAGCCACCATGGATGAACAGGTGAACAGGACAACTTTGAACGGGTGTGGCCGGAAAAAAAAGATCAAGCGTTTCATTCGCGCCCGAGCCATAAGAAACGTTAGGCAACATTTTGAGCGTCTTGCGGCTTATATCACTGCGCGCCTGATACTCTGCGACATAGTCGTCAAAGTTGGAAACATGATCCCTGGTTTTGAAAGGATCCAAACCCGTTGTCACGATCATTCACCCTCAAATTGAAGTTGCAATATACTTTGCTTCAAGAAATTCATAAATACCATGAGTGCCCCCTTCGCGCCCTAGCCCGCTCTGCTTCACGCCGCCAAAGGGTGCCGCTGGATCAGAAACCAAACCCCGGTTTAAACCCATCATGCCAAATTCCAGTTGGCGCGCCACTCTGAAGCCTCGCGAAACATCACGCGTGAAGACATAAGCCGCAAGCCCATATTCGGTATCATTGGCGCGGGCTATAACTTCTTCCTCTGTATTGAATTTTGAAATGGCTGCAACAGGCCCGAAAATTTCTTCGTTGTTCAACTTTGCTTGCAAGGGAACATCAGCCAACACCGTGGGTGGATAGTAATAGCCCTTCATGTTGGGTGTGGCTCCGCCGCATTTCAATTGCGCGCCAAGTGAAACAGCATTTTCAACCAACGCCACCAGCTTTTCGCGAGCTTTGGCGTTGATCATTGGCCCGCACGCGGTGTGAGGAGATGTTCCCGGCCCCACAATCATATTTTCCATTCGGTTTTGAAGCTTTTCGACAAATTGATCATAGATATTTGATTGGACAAAAATGCGATTGGCGGCGGTGCAGGCTTGACCGGCGTTGCGCATTTTGGCAATCATCGTGCCATCCAGCGCCGTGTCGATGTCAGCGTCATCAAACACAATGAGCGGGGCATTCCCACCCAATTCCATTGAACAGCTGATCACATGTTTGGCGGCTTCCGCCAAAAGCGTGCGGCCAACGGGCGTTGAACCCGTAAAGGACAACTTCCGCACACGCGGGTCTGCCAACATCTTTGCAATAACGGTTGAAGGACTTGTCGTTGTCACAACATTGACCACACCCGGCGGCACCCCGGCTTCTGCATAAAGGGCGGCAAGTGCATAGGCTGTCAGCGGAGTCTCACTGGCGGGTTTGAGCACGACTGTGCAACCAGCAGCAAGGGCCGGGCCAATCTTTCGCGTGGCCATGGCGGCGGGGAAATTCCACGGTGTTATAAGTACGCAGATGCCGATAGGTTGATAGTCAACAATAATCCGGTTGGTGCCTGCAGGTGCCGTGAGAAGTTGACCTTGGATGCGCACCGCCTCTTCGGCATTCCAGCGGAAAAATTCCGCTGCATAAGCAACCTCACCACGGGCATCGCTGAGAGCTTTACCATTCTCTAGCGAAATCAGCCATGCCAAATCATCGGCGCGTTCTGTCATCAACTCAAAACAGCGGCGCAAAATTTCCCCGCGCTTTCTGGGGGCAGTGTTGGCCCATCCCGTTGCTGCAGCAGCGGCAGCTTCAATTGCTGCCATTGCATCAACTTCACTTGCATCGGCAACGCGGGCGACTAGGCTTTCACTTGATGGGTCTATCACATCCAGCGTTTTGCCCGAAGACGCGACCTGCCAAAGCCCATTGATATAGAGACCCTTTGCCACCTGATCTGGCAAATAAAACCGACCGTTCGAAGATGCAATTGTACTGTTGTTTATCATGTGAGTTTGGTTTCCAGAGGGTTTTGGCGTTATTGAGCCGCAGCAACGAAATCGCCGTTATAGGCGGCCCGCAGAAGCGTCTTCATGCTGTCGAGATCAACGGGGCGCGGGTTGTTTTTGATCAAGCGCCCTATGCCGATGGCTTGTTCAGCGGTCCAGTCAATCTTATCTTGTGCAAGGCCAAGTTCTTTCAGCGTGCTTGGGATCTTCACTTCTTTGCAGAGATATTTAACCCGCGTGATTGCCTCAGATGAAAGGGCAGCGGCAGAGCGACCTTCCGCCTTGACGCCAAGAGCCAGCGCAATTTCTGCCATTTCTGCTACCGAAGACCAGCGATTGAACGTCATGGCATAGGGCAGCATGGCAGCAACGCCCAGCCCATGGGCGGTGTGGGTCAACGCGCCAATCGGGTATTGAACCGCATGTGCCAGTGAAGTTCCAGCGGTGGCAAATGCGCAGCCAGCACAAAGCGCCCCAAGCATTAAATCGGAACGGGCCTGTTTATGTGTGCAGTCATTAAAGGCCAACACTAGGCTTTGCCCGATCAAGCTGATTGCTTTTAAAGCAAATATGTCACTGAACGCATTCTTGCCTACAAACACGTGGTGTTGTGGCAACGATGCATCTGGTGCTCGGCGCAACGCGGTGAAGGCTTCGATGGCATGGGTTAAGGCATCTGCTCCTGCAATTGCTGTCAGTCCGGCTGGGCAACTCCACGTCAGCGATGGATCACAAATGGCGGCAGCGGGCACAAGATGAGGACTTGATATGCCAACCTTGAGAGCACGATTTGAATCTGAAACCACGGCCACAGGTGTTACTTCCGAACCGGTTCCTGCTGTTGTTGGCACCGCAATGATGGGAAGCACACGTGACGGTATTTTGAATTCTCCATAATAGTTCTCAAGCAAGCCGCCGTGAGAGAGAATAAGTGACGCGCATTTTGCCATGTCGATGCAGCTGCCGCCGCCCAGCCCGATCACAAGATCAGGCGAAAATGGGCGAGCCGCTTCCACGCAGGCATAGACGTTTTCACAGGGCACATTAGGTTCCACGTGATCAAAAACCTGAAATGAAACCCCACTTGCTCGCAGGTGATTTATAATCTCGGAAAATGCAGCCGTGGTTGCAAAGCGCGCATCAGTACAAATAAGAGCCCGGGTACCAAATTTTGCAGAAACTTGCCCGATCGCAGCCAATTGGCCTTCACCGAACAAAACTTCCCTCGGCAGTCTTAAGGCTGAAAACAGATCATACGTCATGCGGAAATCCAAGGCACCGTTCGGTGGAAGTTGAGGCAATATGCCGAGTGGGGCTGAAGGTGAGGGCACCAAGTTTTGACTCGCCCAAGCGACCGAGACCTAACTTGGTTGGATGCGCGGATCTGGCTATCACCATGTTTTCCCTTCGGAATCTTATTTCTTGATAAATTATTAAGTTTATCGTATAGGATATAGGATATGGAGAAGTTATCGCAGTGTCATTGTTGAGTGTCAATCTAAAAGACTCCCATGATCCAATCTCGCTGCCGAATAGCGAACACCTAGTATTGGGCGGAGATGCAATGGCAATTGATCGAGCCAAAGGCGTGGCACTGCGGGCTAAGGGTCTGGCAGACGAAGTTTATGACGTGCTGTTCAAGAAGCTTTTGCTGCTCGAGATTCCCGCTGGTTCGCGCATTACAGTTGATAATTTGGTAAGAGAATTGGGCGTTTCGCAAACACCAATCCGGGAAGCTCTTGGTCGCCTTGAAGGCGAAGGTCTTGTCGTCAAAGCTCACTTTGTTGGTTATAGCGCGGCACCGCAGATATCTCGTCAGAAGTTTGGTGAGCTGTATGAATTGCGCTTGCTGCTGGAGCCATTTTCCGCAAGGCAGGCAGCTCTGAATATGACGAGTGAAACTTTGAGTTCACTGAGGCGAATTGAGCTGGAGATGTCTGAGCTTGGCAACAATAAACGGCAGGCTCGTTATTCTTCTTTTGCGCGATTGGATGCGGCATTTCACGATGAAATGCTGGCGGTCGCTGGTAACGAGCTCATTCGCGAAACCTTAGCTCATCTCCACACACATTTCCATATATTCCGGTTGATCTTCCGTTCCAATGTAACAGAAGATGCGATCAACGAACACGCGGCCATCCTCTCCGCTTTTGATAACAAAGATGGCGATGCCGCAGAAATTGCAATGCAAGTTCACATCGCGCGTTCGCGTGAAAGACTGTTGCAGGCCTTCCAAGAATGAGTCACACTCATTCATATTTGAGTTCGCAGGTTTTTTGCAATCTGCAATTTCTTGATATAACGTCATGCATGCAGGGACGGATTGAAAAGTGACAAAGCAAAATAATTTGGCATTGTCTATTGCAGGTGTTTCAAAGACCTATGGACGAGTGCGCGCACTCGACAATCTTTCCTTTGATGTTGCGGCAGGTCGTTTTTTTGTTCTTTTCGGACCCAGCGCCGTAGGCAAGACCACGACATTGCGTATGATCGCCGGACTTGTAAAACCTGACTCCGGTCGGATAGAAATTGCGGGCCGTGATTTCACACATGAGCCGATCCTAGGTCGCGGCGTCTCGATGGTGTTTCAATCTTTTGCGCTCTATCCGCATCTCACTGTTTTCGAAAATTTGGCCTATCCCTTGCGGGAAGAAAAATTATCTGCAGGCGAAATTAGCATTCGGGTGCAAGAGACAGCCGCCATGTTGAAGCTTTCGCATCGGCTGGAACGCAAGCCAAACACGCTATCTGGCGGCGAACAACAACGCGTTGCTCTTGGCCGCTCACTCATCCGTCACCCCAAAATTTTGTTGCTTGACGAACCACTGACAAATCTCGATGCAAAACTTCGCCACGATATGCGCGCAGAATTGAAACGCTTGCACCGCCAGTTTGGCATGACGATTGTTTATGCAACGCCTGACGAGCTTGAAGCCTTGTCTATGGGTGAAGAAATTGCGGTGATGCGTGATGGTGCTGTGGTTCAGCGCGGCACGCCCGATGAGCTTTACGGCCAACCCATGAACACTTATGTGGCAGGCAAGATTGGCTCGCCGCATATGAACATGGTGCAAGCCGTGGTCACCCCCGATACCAAATCTTTCGACACATCGTTGGGTAAAATTTCTCCCAAGGCAAAACGCAAGACAGCGGTGGCAGGCGAAGCCGCAATCATCGGCATAAGACCAAATGACATTCGGCTTGCAGCCAAAGGGGAGAAATCTATTTCCTCGAAAGTCCATTTGCTGGAACCGCTGGGCGACATAACCATTGTTTCTGTTGCCGCCGGCAAGGAAATTCTGCGCATGGTGCTGCCCGAGTCCAAGGCTACACACATCAAAGTTGGCGATCCTGCCGCCATTGTTATCAATCCAGACGATATTCACACCTTCCGCGCTGCCAGTGGACAGGCCATGGCCTGACACCGACAACGAGAAGCAAGCCGTTAATCAATGGGAGAAAACAAGAAATGAAATACAAGACAAGACTTAAAAGTTTTGCGGCAGCCCTCAGCTTCGCAAGCTTG
>JANXRO010000060.1 GCA_025356765.1 Hyphomicrobiales bacterium
CAATGCCAAAAGCATTAAAGCCACAGCCTAAATAAAAGTTTTTGAGTTCAGGTGCGCGGCCCAAAATGAAATTGCCATCGGGCGTGAAACTTTCTGGCCCATTGATCATTTTTTTAATGCCGGTTTTTTCCAAGGCCGGAATGCGGGCCAAGGCTTGCGCCATATGTTGTTCAAAATGGTCCCAATTATCGTCAAACAATTCAAACTCAAAGGTGGAAGGCACATCGTCCAATGTCCATGAAATGGGGTTGGGCTCATAGCCACCAAACACCAAGCCACCCACCTCTTCTTTAAAATATGTGCGCCTGTCAGGATCTCGAATAGTGGGCGCATCTGGTGATAAGCCATCCACTTTTTCGGTGATGATATATTGGTGTTTAACAGGTTGCAGCGGAACATTAACGCCAGCCAGCGCACCAATTTGCCTGGCCCACATGCCGCCGCAGTTTACGACCAGATCACATTTAATAGTGCCTTGCGTGGTTTGAACACCGACCACAACGCCTTCAACAATTTCAAAACCTGTAACGCCCACACCTTCAAATATTTTGGCGCCATGCATGCGGGCACCCTTGGCCAAAGATTGGGTGATGTCTGATGGCGATGCCTGCCCATCGGTTGGCAAATAAGATGAGCCCACAAGATCGGAAACATCAAGCAGCGGGAAAAGTTTTTTGGTTTCAGCAGGTGAAAGTAACTGCATGTCCATGCCGAAGCTTTGCGCGGTTGTGGCCAAACGTTTATATTCCGTCCACCTGTCTTCATTGGTGGCAAGGCGCAAACAACCAGACATTTTCCAACCCGTTTGCAAACCCGTTTCAGTTTCCAAGTTTTTATAAAGCTCTACTGAATATTTCAAAACTTGCGTGATGGAAGCCGATGATCGAAGCTGGCCCACCAAGCCCGCCGCATGCCACGTTGAACCTGATGTGATTTTGTTTTGTTCCAGCAGAATGACATCAGCCTTATGATCACGTGCCAAATGATAGGCCGTGGAACAACCAATAATGCCGCCGCCGATCACTACAATTTGTGCATGGGCGGGAAGTGCCTTGTTCATATGTTTTCAAACCTTGTCTGATAATTTTTCAAAATTGCTTCAAAGCGCGAAAGATATTCCGCTGCATAAGCCACATAATCGACACCCGGCGCATTGAGATAAATTTCTGAAATCATGCCCCACATTGCTTCGCGCAAGGCGGCGGCAACTTTCATGGCGAAGAAGGCGCGCAAGGTGGCTTCATCTGGTCTTCGTTCAAAATATAAATCCAACATTTGGGTTTCGAGTTTTTCATCAAATGAATTGGCCGCAGCAAGATTTGCCAAATCAAACATGCAGGTGCCAAAAGCACCATATTCCCAATCAATCAGCCACAACCGTTTGCCATCATCCATAAAATTGGTGGGCAATAAATCATGGTGTCCAAAAATGATGGGCAGCGGAACTTGTGCCGCTTCAAGCGCATCCACAATTTTCATCCAGCGTGAAACCTCGCCTGCCCGAGCGTGGCGTTTGTCCATCAGCGTTGCGGCATAATCACGCAAGATTTGAAACACCCAGAAAATGGCACCCTGGCCCAAAATGCGTTTTGGCATTTCATGGTGACATCGCTTCACGGTTTCAACACAAGCCTGCCAATTGCCACGAACATCAGCCTCTATAAATGTTCGCGCATCAATGTGGCGCAGAACCATGATGCCGCCCTCAGCATAAACAACTTCTGGTGAAAGCCCCGCTTCAAATGCAGCCCGTGCCGCCGTTGCTTCACGCAGGCGCGAAACTTGATGAAAGGGATAATCTTCTCCCACGCGGGCAACCCATTTGCCCGAATTGTCTGAAACCACGAAGCTTGAGTTGCTCACCCCGCCTTTCAACACGTCAAGGGTGATGGGGCCTTTCCATAAAGGCAGTGCGCGCACTTGCTGTTCGGCGTGGTTCATCGATTCCTCACCCCTGCAAGATTTGTCTTTTCGTCGCACCCCTGTCAACGTCTATGGCGCATGGTGCTATGCACCGCCATAATCAGCACAACTGTTGACCAATCGTGCGGATAAAGCCACACTAGACCTATAATTAAGAGGCAAAAAAATGCGATATGAAGTTCCCGTGACGGCCAAAGAAGCCGCTTCACTTTTGATGAAAGAAAAAGGCAAAGCCTTTGTGCTGGCTGGCGGCACAGATCTTTTGGTTAAAATGAAGGCTGGTGTTGTGGCACCTGATCTTATTGTTGATATCAAGGCCATCAAAGGCATTAAAGAAATCAAAAAGACTGCTACGGGTTTCACCATCGGTGCCGCTGTTCCGTGCGCCGCGTTGGATGAAAACGCAGCATTGGTAAAAGCTTGGCCCGGCGTGGTTGAAGCCGCAAATTTAATTGGATCAAAGCAAGTGCAAGGCCGCTGCACCATGGCTGGCAATTTGTGCAATGCCTCGCCCGCCGCCGACAGTGTGCCCGCGTTGATCGCCGCTGGTGCAAAAGTGGTGATCACCAGTTCCAAGGGTTCACGCAAATTGGCGGTTGAAGATGTGCCAGCCGGTGTTGGCCGCAACAACTTGAAAAAAGGTGAATTCATCACCGCCATTGAGCTTCCCAAACGCGCACCCAAATCGGGCGATGCTTATTTGCGTTTTATTCCACGCACCGAAATGGATATTGCGGTTGTGTCTTGCGCCGTGAACCTGACGATTGATGGCAAAGGCATTATCACCAAGGCCCGCGTTTCGCTGGGCGCTGTGGCGATCACCGCATTGCTGGTGAAAGAGGCAGCCAAAGCCATTATCGGCACCAAGCTTGATGATGCAACCAAAGCCAAGCTTGCCGACATTTGTTCAGCTGCTTGCAAACCAATTGACGATAAACGCGGTACAGTCGAATTTAGAACAACAGTGGCAGGCGTTCTTGCCCGCCGCGCTGCCGAAACCGCCTATACCCGCGCTGGAGGAAAATAATGGGAGTTCACGTTCAAACAACAATCAATGGCGATGCTGTTGAATTTGCCTGTGGTGTTGATGAGTCTTTGCTGGATGTGCTGCGCAATCGCGTGGGCCTGACGGGCGCTAAAGAAGGCTGTGGCACAGGTGATTGTGGTGCCTGTTCAGTTATTCTGGATGGTCGCTTGGTGTGTTCATGCTTGGTGCTGGGCGCTGAGATGAATGGCAAATCAGTTGAAACCATTGAAGGCATGGCCGATGGCAATGTTCTACACCCGCTGCAGCAACATTTTATTGATGGTGCAGCATTGCAATGTGGCGTGTGCACACCTGGCTTTTTGATGGCGGCGCAAGCCCTGTTGCGCAAAAACCCTGATCCAACGGAAGAAGAAATTCGTTTTGGCCTTGCGGGCAATCTTTGCCGCTGCACAGGTTATGATAAAATCGTGCGTGCCGTTCAGGCCGCAGCAAAAGAAATGCGAGGCTAATCATGTCACTCGATTCCCATTCATCTGATCCTATGAACCCTGGTCTGGTTGAACGCAAATTCAAGGTTATTGGCTCACGCGTGGCAAGGCCTGATGGCGTTGATAAAGTGACAGGCCGTGCCCGTTTTGGTGCCGATGCCAGCGCACCGGGCCAACTGGTGGGCCTTGTGTTGCGCTCGCCCCATGCGCATGCGCAAATTGTAAAAATTGACACCAAGGCCGCTGAAAAGCTGCCCGGTGTGAAAGCGGTTATCACATCAGTTGATTTGCCAGATTATACCAATGGCGATCGCAGCATGCTGGACATTCTTGAAAACTGCATGGCGCGCAAAAAAGCGTTGTATGATGGCCATGCCGTGGCCGCCGTTGCAGCCATTGATGCCGCAACCGCCCGCAAGGCACTGGCGCTGATCAACGTGACCTATAAAATTCTGCCGCATGTGACGGATGTGGATGAGGCGCTGAAGCATACAGCGCCCATTATCCATGATCATATTTTCACTGAAGGCACACCTCAGAAATCTGAAATGCCATCAAACCAAAACAAACATGCCAGCTATGGGCACGGTGATGTTGAACAGGGCTTGAAAGAGGCGGATGTTGTAATCTCACGTTCATTCAAAACCGAACAAACCCACCAAGGTTATATTGAGCCCCATTCTTGCTTGGCTTCAGTTTCGCCTGATGGTGCTGCCGAAATGTGGGTCTGCACCCAAGGCCACTTTGTTTATCGCAACCAATGCGCCATTCTTTTGGGCTTGGACGCCAATAAACTGCGCGTCACCTCTTCTGAAATTGGTGGCGGCTTTGGTGGCAAAACCCACATCTGGGCCGAGCCCTTGGCATTGGCACTTTCACGCAAAGCCAACCGCCCAGTGAAATTGACGATGAGCCGCGAAGAAGTGTTCCGTTGCACGGGCCCAACATCTTCAACATCGATTGATGTGAAGCTTGGCGTTAAAAAAGATGGCACGATCACTGCTGCATTTGCAGAATTGCGCTATCATGGTGGCGCATTCCCATCGACATGGGCCGAGCTTGGCGCACAAACCGCCTTTGCGTGTTATGATTTGAAAAACGTTCAAACCATCAGCAAAGACGTTGTGGTCAACCGACCCAAAACAGCGGCTTACCGGGCACCTTCAGCGCCCATGGCCGCATTTGCGGTCGAAAACGCCATGGATGAAGCGGCCAAAGCCATTGGCATGGACCCGCTGGATTTCCGCATTAAAAACGCGGCCAAAGAAGGCACCAAGTCTTCCTATGGCCCGGTCTATGGCCCCATCGGCATTGGCCCAACTTTAATGGCAGCAAAAAACCACCCGCATATGAAGGCGCCATTGGGCAAAAACCAAGGCCGCGGCGTTGCCTGTGGCTTCTGGTTCAACTTCGGTGGCCAAACCTGTGTGGACGTGAACATAACGCCAGATGGCAATGTGACAATCGCTCAAGGCACGATTGACGTGGGCGGAAGCCGCGCATCAATCGCCATGGCTGTGGCCGAAGAATTGGGCGTTACCTATGATCACGTGCGTTCAACGATTGCCGACACTTCTTCCTTGGGTCATAATGATATGACCGATGGCAGCCGTGGTACATTCTCAACCTCGATGGCCGCGATTTTTGCAACCCGCAACGCCATCACCGTGCTTCGCAACCGCGCCGCCAAAACTTGGGAAATCAATGTTGACGACGTTGAATGGAAAGACGGCAGCGCCCACCCCATCGGCAAAGGCCATGGCAATTTAGCGCCATTGAGCTTGAAAGATTTGGCCGCAGGAGCAGGCAACACCGGCGGGCCAATTGCTGGCCATGCTGAAATAACCGCCGACAACGCAGGCGTTTCTTTCGGCACGCATATTGCTGATGTGGAAACTGATCCTGAAACTGGCCGTTCGCTTATCAAGCGCTACACGGTTATTCAAGATGCGGGCAAAGCCATGCACCCTTCTTACGTTGAAGGGCAATATCAAGGTGGCGCAGTGCAAGGCATTGGCTGGGCGCTGAATGAAGAATATGTTTATGGCAAAGATGGCCGCCTGCAAAATGCAGCCTTCTTGGATTATCGCATTCCGGTGTGTTCAGACTTGCCCTTTATCGACACGCAGATTTTGGAAATTCCAAATCCAAACCATCCCTATGGTGTGCGTGGCGTGGGCGAAACTTCAATTGTTCCGCCACTTGCGGCAGTTTCAATTGCTGTCACAAACTCAACCGGTGTTCGCCAAACTCATATTCCAATGTCTCCGCCACGCGTGTTGAAATCCATTCAGGATGCAAAGGCAAAGTAAATTGGCGCTGAGCCATATCATCCACCTTTGGGGCGCCCTTCGGCCATTTGCTGATGGCGCCCCAACCATTTCGGTGTCGGCCAGCACAATCCGCGAATTGTTTCGTATACTGACAGAAAAATATCCGGGAATGGAACCCCATATCAAGCGCGGCGTTGCTGTTTCCATCAACGGGCAAATTTACCGCGACCAGTGGGATACACCGCTTCCCCAAGGTGCTGAAATTTACTTATTGCAACGCATTCCGGGCGGCTAGTGTTGCCGGTAATGTGATCGTCACATTCACAGGCCCTATTGCTTAAACCAAATAATTTCGGTTGAGTGATGCGGATGGATTTTAAGCAATTCTTTGAACCACGTTTTTGGGCCCTGATTTTGGCGTTGGTGATCAGCGTTTTGATGTTGCCCGCCCAAAGCATGATGCCCAATTATCCCAAACTTATGGCTTTGGTGTTTGGGCTCGCCGTTGGTTTAAGCTTGCTTGGCATTTATGATTTGGTCCAAACGCGCCATGCCATTTTGCGCAACTATCCCATCATCGGCCACCTGCGGTTTTTCTTTGAAAAAATTCGCCCCGAAATGCGGCAATATTTTTTTGAGGGTGACACAGACGGAAGGCCCTTCCCGCGTGAACGCCGCGCCATTGTTTATCAACGTGCCAAACGCCAGCTTGATAAAAAGCCTTTTGGCACGCAAGGCGATGTTTATGCTGAGGGCCATGAATGGATGTTGCATTCCATAAGCCCTGCCCCCCTGACACGCGAACCCTTTCGCGTAACAATTGGCGGCCCCCAATGCACCAAGCCTTACAACGCTTCAATTTTGAATATCTCTGCCATGAGCTATGGCGCACTTTCGGCCAACGCAATTCGCGCCTTAAATATCGGCGCAAAAAGCGGTGGCTTTGCCCATGATACGGGCGAAGGTTCCATCAGCCCCTATCACCGCGAAGGCGGCGGCGATTTGATTTGGGAAATTGGATCAGGCTATTTTGGCTGTCGCAACGCTGATGGCACATTTGCGCCAGAAAAATTTGCGGCGGCGGCGATTGATCCGCAAATCAAAATGATTGAAATAAAAATTAGCCAAGGGGCCAAGCCGGGCCACGGCGGGGTTTTGCCCGGCGCTAAAGTGACTGCTGAAATTGCAGCAATTCGTGGCGTTGAAGTGGGCAAGGATTGCATTTCCCCTTCAGCCCATTCTGCCTTTTCAACGCCCAAAGAACTTGTGTTGTTCATTGACACATTGCGCAAATTATCGGGCGGAAAGCCCACCGGCTTTAAACTTTGCATTGGCTATAAACATGAATTCTTGAGCATTGTGAAAGCAATGTTGGAACTTAAATCGGCACCAGATTTTATTGTGATTGATGGCAAGGAAGGCGGCACGGGTGCTGCCCCCGCAGAATTTATCGACAACATTGGCATGCCGCTGCGCGATGGTTTGGCCTTCGTGCATTCAGCCTTGTTGGGTGCTGGATTGCGCGACCAAATTAAACTGGGTTGTGCCGGAAAAATTATAACTGGTTTTGATATGGCCAGAGCTTTTGCCTTGGGCGCTGATTGGTGCAACGTGGCGCGCGGCTTCATGTTCGCGGTTGGGTGCATTCAAGCCCAAACCTGCCACACCGGCCATTGCCCCACGGGCGTTACAACCCAAGACCCACTGCGCCAACGCGCCCTTGTTGTGGCAAGCAAGGCCGAACGCGTGACCAATTTTCAACGTGAAACAATAAAAAGCCTTGCAGAAATGTTAGCCGCGGCGGGCATGACACAACCCACGGAGTTAAAACCCGAACACCTTTCAAGGCGTGTGGGCGATGGCCGCATTTTAACTTTGGCAGATCAATTTACATTTTTAGAACCGGGCATTTTGCTGACCAAAAACGCACCGGAAGATTTTGCAACACTTTGGGAAAATGCCAACAGCAATCAGTTTGGCTAAAGCCTATTCACCATCAATCTGCTTGCCGATGATGGCAATCGCTTGTTCATAAACACTGGCAGCATTCCACCCTTGAATGGCGCGGAAATTAGGCTCTCCGGGTTGATAGCCAGCACCGGCCCGCCAGCCATGGCCTTTGAGAAAGTTTGCAGTGGATGCCAAAGCATCACCTTTGGAATTTAAGTTGCTGCCCACGCCATAAGCGAAAATGTTGGAAGGTAAGAACTGGGTTTGCCCCACTTCGCCATGCATGGCACCGATGGATGATGACGACAAAACGCCCTTATCAACCAGTTTCAATGCCGATATCAGTTGCTGGGTGAAATAGTCATGCCGCCGGCAATCATAAGCCAAGGTGGCAACGGCGGAAATTGTGTTTTGTTTTCCTGTCACCGCGCCAAACGCCGTTTCCATGCCCCAGATCGCAATTAACGGCCCAGCAGGCACACCATATCGCGCTTTTAACGAAGCGAACAAAGCCGCGTTGGCTGCCTTTTTTGCGCGGCCTTGCGCCACAATGGTGCTGGCCCCGCGCACGCGCATGAATTCAGAGAGAGATAAATGAAAGCTTTTCTGGTGGCGATCAGCATAGATTGTGCCGGTGGCATAATGCGTGCCAGCAAGTGCTGACAAGCCCCGTGAACCAACACCGCTGGCCTTAGCTTGCGGGCCAAAACTGGCTTTCCACGCTTCAAAACCGCCAGCATCATTTCCACAAGTGCCTGCGGCTTCTGCTTGGGCAGCACCCAACACTATTGCTGCCACAAACATCAATTTTTTAAACACGCCCATTGCCGTCTCCCCTGCTAGGGTCTGAAACTGCAACTGTTCGTAAAAATGGTCAACATCAACCTCTTGCAAGTTCGTTCGGAATTGGCTATTTTCGTTCTTTATAACGAACGAGATGAACATGACTGTGAATTCTGCTGGTCTTTTTGCCGAACGCGTAACCGATGTTCAGCATTACACCGATCGATTGTTTCGCTTCCGCATTACCAGGCCGCAAGCTTTGCGCTTCAGGTCTGGTGAATTTGTCATGCTTGGCCTGCCTCAAGATGGCAAGCCCTTGTTGCGTGCCTATTCAATCGCCAGCCCCGCTTGGGATGAGAGTTTAGAATTTTTCTCAATCAAAGTGCCGGGCGGGCCGCTGACCGAAAAATTGCAAAATATTAAGCCTGGTGATGAAATTTGGTTGAAGCCAAAAACCACAGGCACTTTGGTCAATGACGCATTGCTTCCCGGCCAACGCCTGTTCATGCTTTCAACTGGCACAGGCATTGCGCCTTTTGTATCGATCATCCGCGATCCCGAAAGCTATGAGAAATTTCAAACGCTTTATTTAACCCACACCTGCCGCACGGTGGATGAATTGAAATATGGTTTTGACTCCGTCGCCGCCGCAAAAGATGATCCACTGGTGGGCGAAGAGGCAACGCAGCGCTTGTTCCATTTTGCTTCCACAACGCGCGAACCCAGTGCCCATCAAGGGCGCATCACGTCGCTTATCCAAAGCGGTGAATTCTTCCGTACACTGAACATTGAAGAATTGAACCCCGAACATGATCGCATTATGATGTGTGGTTCAATGCACATGATCCAAGATGTAAAAGCCATGTTGGAACCCAAAGGCTTTGTGGAAGGATCAAATTCTAATCCGGGAAGCTTCGTGGTGGAACGCGCTTTCGTCGGATAGTTTCTAGCTGGCCGCTTTCTAAAAACTTGCCTCTTGCAACCCCGTGGTGATAGAATAATCCCACGGACGGCAGGCGCTTTAAAATGAGGCAATGATGACGTCATATTTTTCGCACGTTATGAGTTATATGGGCCATGGATCTCGCACATGGGCCAACGCACTTGTTTCGCCCAAAATGTCTCGATCATTATTTTTTCTCGATTTCTATGTCTACCCCATCATCATTGTGCTCAGCTTGGGTCTGGCTGCGCTTGTCACATCTCTCCCGCTCATCATCGCAGAATTTATGGTGGGATTGGTGATCTGGACTTTTGCTGAATATCTGCTGCACCGATTTGTGCTGCATTCATGGCCATATTTTGCCGACATTCATTTGGCCCACCATGCCGATGCACAAGACATGATTGGCACACCTACCATATTTTCAGTGTTGTTTTTCTATGGCGGCATTTACGTGCCACTGTGGTGGCTACTGGGTTCTGCTGTTGCGCTGCCAAGTTTTGCGGGTTTCATCACAGGCTATTTGGCTTTTGCCGCGGTTCATTTTTTAGTTCACCACAGCAATGGAACGAACAAGATTTTGCGCAGCTGGAAGAAAATGCACGCCATCCATCACCACAGCAAAATGGGCAAAAACTACGGCGTTCTTACCGATTTTTGGGACCGTGTTTTTGGAACCTATTCACCCACAATAATCAGACGCGCTGATTGAAATTCATCACGGCACCGCGACCATTGGGGTGGGAGAAAACCACTTGATATAAAGCGCGTCATAGGTTCCATCTTCACGCAATTTCAGCAATGCTTCGTTCACGGGCTTACGTAGTTCAGACCCGCGCGGAAACAAAATGCCATAATTTTCTTTGCGCAATAATCCCCCAACCAAGCGGGCCTTGTTGGCACCTTTGTTGGCAACATAATAGAGCAGCACTGGCGCATCAAACACCACAGCATCCAATTGCCGATTATCGAGCGCTGCGAATGCATCTTCGATTTTTGCAAATTCTGTGGGTGCCAAATTCATGCTTTGCAAAAAGCTTGCGGCGGTGCTTCCGGTTGTTGTTCCAACTTTGCGGCCGCGCAAATCATCTGGCCCGTTGATGTCACCCCTGAGAGATTGAACGGTGAGATTTGATGTGATGGCAGCGGTGAAATACGATACGAAAATAACACTGGTTAAAATCAAAATCGTCGATAAAAATCGCCCCCAACCCGAAATCAACGGGTCTGGCTGTTGGCCGGTGGCAGCGCCCGTGGCCCACCACATGGCGTGAAAAATTCCTGGAAAATAATTTCGGGGGAACATGTGATTGTCGCGATCACGCTCTAAAAACCAGGCGATATGAGCTGGGATAATAACCAATGCGGCAAGCAAGCCCAACAAAAACGGCATGCCGCCCGTTGTGAAAACACTGAAAATTTGCGCCAGATTAAAGCTGTTTGAAGCTTCATTGCGCACCATTATTTGCAAGCCTGAATCAAACATGGGTTGAGAGAAATCAAATTCCTGTTCGCGCTGGGCTGTGACAGAAATTGCTGCGATGGCAACATCGCCCTCGCCAGCCTTCATGCCGCCCAAAATTTCTTTGATGTTTTGTTTTTCAACAAAATGAAAATTTAAATTGGCCTGTTTGGCAATGGCGTCCCACAGATCCACTGAAAAGCCCGAATATTTATCATTGTCTTTCGTCACAAAGGGCGCAACCACGCGCGTGATGACACGCAAATCCACTGAAGGATTTGCTGCTGGCACGGCTGCAGTTTGTGCGCATGCCAAAGACACAGAAAATACCATCGCCACGAACAACGCCAAAAATTTCGAAAGCATTCAGTCTCCTTGCAGGCAACAACTACAGATTGCTCATAAAGACTTATTCTATTAATCGACGCGAACGTGCAACAATTATCATTGGCGCATTAAACCAAAATTCCCGGCAAGTTGAGGTTGTTTTCCTTGGCGCAATCAATTGCTGTTTCATAGCCAGCATCAGCATGCCGCATAACGCCTGTGGCCGGATCATTCCACAACACGCGCGCAATGCGCCGCGCCGCGTCATCTGTTCCATCAGCACAAATCACCATGCCCGAATGTTGCGAATAGCCCATGCCAACACCACCACCATGATGCAGCGACACCCATGTGGCACCAGACGCTGTGTTGAGAAGCGCGTTCAACAACGGCCAATCAGATACTGCATCAGAACCATCTTTCATCGCTTCAGTTTCTCGGTTGGGTGAAGCAACGGAACCTGAATCCAAATGATCACGCCCAATCACCACGGGTGCTTTCAATTCACCCGTTCGCACCATTTCATTAAATGCCAAGCCTAAGCGATGGCGCTGGCCAAGGCCAACCCAGCAGATGCGGGCTGGAAGACCCTGAAATGAAATTCGCTCGCGCGCCATATCAAGCCATTTATGCAAATGAGCATCATCAGGGATCAACTCTTTCACTTTTGCGTCTGTGCGATAAATATCTTCGGGGTCCCCAGATAAAGCGCACCAGCGAAACGGCCCGATGCCACGGCAAAACAGCGGGCGAATATAGGCCGGAACAAAGCCCGGAAAGGCAAAGGCATTTTCCAAGCCTTCGTCTTTGGCCACTTGCCTGATGTTGTTGCCATAATCCAAAGTGGGTATGCCCCGGTTCCAAAATTCCACCATGGCCGCCACATGCTCTTTCATTGAAACACGCGCGGCGTGTTCAACGGCCTTCGGGTCACTCTCCCGCTTTGCCCGCCATTCAGCAAGGCTCCAGCCCTTTGGCAAATATCCATTCAACGGATCATGGGCCGAGGTTTGATCTGTCACAATATCAGGCCGAACACCGCGGCGCACAAGTTCAGGAAAAACATCAGCGGCATTGCCCAGCAGGCCAACTGATTTTGCTTCACCGGCTTTTGTCCACTTTTCAATCATGGCCAAAGCTTCATCGAGTGATGTGGCTTTTTCATCCACATAACGCGTGCGCTTTCTAAAATCGATGCGGGTTTCATCACATTCAACAGCCAGGCAACACGCACCCGCCATCACCGCGGCCAAAGGCTGTGCGCCGCCCATGCCGCCAAGGCCGCCCGTGAGAATCCATTTGCCTTTCAGGCTGCCGTTATAATGTTGACGGCCCGCTTCAACAAAGGTTTCATAGGTGCCTTGCACAATGCCTTGTGTGCCGATGTAGATCCATGAACCCGCCGTCATCTGGCCATACATGGCCAAGCCTTTTTTATCGAGCTCGTGAAAGTGATCCCACGTTGCCCATTTTGGAACCAGGTTCGAATTGGCAATCAAAACCCGTGGCGCATCCTTATGTGTTTTAAAAACGCCAACGGGCTTTCCTGATTGCACCAGCAAAGTTTCATCATCTTCCAAGGCGCGAAGCGATGCCACGATTTTATCAAAATCAGCCCATGTGCGCGCCGCCCGGCCAATGCCGCCATAGACCACAAGTTCATGCGGATTTTCAGCCACATCTGGGTGAAGATTATTCATCAACATGCGAAGCGGCGCTTCTGTCAGCCAAGATTTTGCGCTGAGCGCTGTGCCCGTTGCGGGATAGATATCACGAAGATTATGGCGTGGATTGTTCATGGGCGAAATCTTTCCAAGTTGGTGAGAATGTTTTGAAGCACCGCGCGCAATTCAGCGGCTTTGGTGGAGTTGAAGGTCCACGGTGCGGCTTCTGCGATCAGATAAGATGATTGTGTCACTTCCATTTGAATGGCATGAACGTTTTCATCTGGCTTGCCATAGTGCCGCGTTGTCCAACCACCACGAAACCGACCATTCAAAACTGAAGTGAACGATGATGTTTTGGCAATAGTATTGGCAATTTTTTCAATCGCTAACGCACAGGTTTTTCCATTGTCAGTTCCAATATTCAAATTAGGTAATGTGTCTTCAAACAAAAATGGAATGTGGCTGCGAATAGAATGACAATCGAAAATAATTGCGTATCCGTGAAGGGCCTTTACCCGCGCAACTTCTGCCGCAAATGCCGCATGATAAGGCGTGTGAAATTCAACCCGCCGGTGTTCAATTTGGGCAGAATCAGGTTCCTGGCCGGAATGATAAAGTGGCAAGCCATCAAAATCTGTCAGCGGGCAAAGACCAGTGGTGTTCTGCCCCGAATAAAGCGAACCGCCTTGTGGGTCCCGATTGGCATCAATCACATAACGATGAAAGATAGCTGCAACCACAGTGGCACTTGGCAAAAGACCATCATAAACTTGGTCGATATGCCAATCTGTGTCAGCCAATAATTTGCCATTGTCGTTCAGCGCCGCCCAAACATCGGGCGGAACATATGTGCCGCCATGCGGTTGGCCCAAAATAATCGG
>JANXRO010000121.1 GCA_025356765.1 Hyphomicrobiales bacterium
CGATGCGGAAGCATATTATGCATTCGTATTGGCAGCTGATTTCAAAATTGATGATCACTGGACTTGGAACATTGTGAATGCCCGCTATCGCAATGCATTTGATACGACTTGGATAACGCCAAAGGTTTCAACCGGCATCACTTACAAGTTTGACAGCACCAACGCAATTTACGCCAATGTTGGCTATGCTTGGAAAGATGCAGGCGATGGCAAGGGCCTATTGGGCGATAAGTGGAATGTTGTGCTTGGCTATAAGTTGAGCTTCTAAGATCAATTCCGCGTTATTATTCGTTGCCAACTGCCCAGAGGGCACTGGCGACGAACCCGGTAGGGGTTACTGAAGCCACAGTGCGTAGATCCTGTTGGCAAAAATGCGTACACCAATTTTTCGCCCGCAGTTCAGCGGGTTTTTTGGTAAGGGGCGTTCATTCTAGAGGTGTTGATTTGTGTCAACACCGCCTTTTCGGGTGCGCCAAAACTCTGCATCATTCAGATCAATCAATGGGAAAAATCAGCGCGATACGCTTTCTCTTCCGTAGAACAACAGTCATTAAAATGATCTCGGGGAATAGCTCATCGGTGAGTAAGAAAATTGATCTGGGATATAAAATTGTTGCACGACAAAGCACGGGCAAAAGCCGGATCTGAGCATTCGGCATAAATGCACGTGACGCTAAATTCGTTTTACAACTGACGTGATGGATCATAGCATAACAAAGCATATCATTAACCACCCAAAAGAAATGGATGTCGTAAACTTGAACCCTGAAACCAGAGAGCGGCTTGATATTCATAATTCGGAACTTCCGATTTTGTGTCAAGCATGTGAGGCAAGGCATAAGGGTATTTGCGGTGTATTGACTGCCGAGCAACTTGTGCGTCTGAGTAAACACACAACAAAACACATGATTGGCGCTGAGCAACAGATCGCTTTTCAAGGTGAAACCGTAGCGCGGTATGCGAATATACTGCGGGGCGTCGTAAAACTTTCAAAATCAACGGCCGATGGCCGCCAGCAGATTGTTGGCTTGCAATTTGCTCCCGATTTTATGGGCCGGCCTTTCAGCAAAGAAAATGACTTCGCTGTCGAGGCTGCAACGGATGTCAAAATCTGTTCATTTCCACGGGCCATATTAGATGAGTTCATATCCCGCGCGCCTGATTTGGAGCACCGTCTTCATTTGCAAGCATTGCGAGAACTTGATGAATCGCGTGAATGGATGTTAACGTTGGGACGCAAAACCGCAGCAGAAAGAGTGGCAAGCTTTTTATATTTCATTGCAGTTCATGCTGACCCCGAAGCCACAAGCAACGAACGCAAGTTCGAAATTCCCCTGAAGCGCAGCGACATTGCCGATTTTCTTGGCCTGACAATTGAGACTGTCAGCCGCCAAATTACAAAATTGCGACAAACCGGAATCGTTCACATCTCCAACAATCGAACTGTTGAAATTCCAGACTTAATTAAATTGCGCGCTATGATAGAAGTGAATTTTTTAGATTAGCGTTGCATCGTCAGTTTTGTATAATTGGTTTCAATCAAAGGCAAAATATGTTCCCTTTCAAGCGATATGTGCCTACGGACGTTTTCGAAAAAACCCCTTAACATCCAGCCCAAACTTTCGGCTTGGCTGCGATCAAGATTTCTAATCTCACCCGCAAAAGCCCCACAGATGTCTGCCGCATAATCCTCATCACTTACGTGTTCTGCGCGTAGCCGCTTGATTGTTTGCATCAATTCGAATTGAAAATGCTTGGACTTGCCTAAAAACGGGAAAAGTTGGCTTTCCTCAAATTGGTGAGCCCGCACGATTAATGGCAGAAGCGTTTGGCCAACGCGATGACACACTTGCACGTCAACGTTTCCGGGAAGAGAATCGGCGATGGCTTCAAGCACATCGCAAATGGACTGTTGCTGTTCAAGATGGTGGACAAAGGTTTGCACCAACAGAGATTGCGCTTTGTCGGCAGCATTGCGATCGCCATGTTCTTTTTGGTTCTCGACCATTCACAATCATTTCGATGCAGCAACCAGCCCGACTTGCCATCTATCAGAGGATTTCGCCGCAAATCAGATCGTCGTCATTGATCTAGATCAATGCCGCACCAGGCGGGAGCTGCGAAATCGATCCGGCCAAGGTATTCGGTCGGCATGTTTTAAAATTTGCAAACAAAGGGTTTTCCATGAGGTACGCAGGGTCGGCGATCATCGTTGCATTTGGAGCATTGTTGGCACTTTTGGCGGCGGCGGTCGGGCAAGACGAAGCCTTTCGAGCACACATGTGGATTGCGTTTGCAACGCTTGGCATTGGCGCGATTTTTCTGATGCGGCGCGTTCAGTTTGCCAGCCCCGGCCACCCTTTACCCATTGAAGATACCTCAGGATTTTTGGATGGAGTGGTGCGTTATGGTGTTATTGCTTCGCTGTTTTGGGGGATAGCCGGATTTTTGGTGGGCATCATCATCGCCTCTGAATTGGCGTGGCCCTTGCTCAATTTGGAACCCTATTTCAATTTTGGGCGGTTGCGGCCTTTACACACGTCCGCTGTTATTTTTGCTTTTGGCGGCAATGCTTTGATGGCCACGTCGTTTTATGTGGTGCAACGAACAACACGTGCGCGTCTTTGGGGCGGCAATCTCGCTTGGTTTGTGTTCTGGGGATATAATTTCTTTATCGTTATGGCCGGCACTGGATATTTGCTCGGCATCACGCAGGGCCGCGAATATGCCGAGCCTGAATGGTATGTGGACATTTGGTTGACCATTGTTTGGGTGTGTTACCTTTTGGTTTTTCTGGGCACACTTGTCAAACGCAAAGAGCCTCATATTTACGTGGCCAACTGGTTCTATCTCTCGTTCATTGTCACTGTTGCCATGTTGCACTTGGTCAACAATATTGCGGTTCCCGTTTCATTTTTAGGTTCGAAAAGTTATTCAGCATTTTCCGGTGTGCAAGATGCGCTGGTGCAATGGTGGTATGGCCACAATGCCGTAGGCTTTTTTCTCACCGCAGGCTTTCTGGGCATGATGTATTATTTTGTGCCCAAGCAAGCGGGCCGTCCGATTTATTCTTATCGCCTTTCCATCATCCATTTCTGGGCGCTGATATTTCTCTATATTTGGGCGGGCCCTCATCATCTGCATTACACAGCTCTGCCTGATTGGGCACAAACGCTCGGCATGGTGTTTTCTGTGATGTTGTGGATGCCTTCATGGGGCGGCATGATCAATGGTCTGATGACGTTATCAGGTGCTTGGGACAAGCTGCGCACTGATCCCATCTTGCGCATGTTTGTTTTATCTCTGGCCTTTTACGGCATGTCGACCTTTGAGGGGCCGCTCATGTCCATCAAGACGGTGAACTCGCTCAGCCACTATACCGATTGGACGATTGGCCATGTGCATTCGGGTGCCCTTGGTTGGGTGGGCATGGTGTCTTTTGGTGCCATCTATCACCTTGTGCCAAAACTATGGAACCGCACTCAGCTTTATAGTTTGCGCATGGTCAATTGGCATTTCTGGTTGGCCACACTGGGCATTGTCGTTTACGCCTCGGTCATGTGGGTATCAGGCATCATGCAAGGCTTGATGTGGCGCGAATATAACGATCAAGGCTTTCTGGTTTATTCCTTCGCTGAAACCGTTGCGGCTATGCACCCCTATTACGTGATGCGCACATTTGGTGGCGTGCTTTATCTCTCTGGCGCTTTGGTGATGGTTTTCAACGTTTATAAAACCATCAAGGGCGACATTCGCGATGAAATTCCCATGGGTGCTGAAGCTCCCGCTTTGCAGCCAGCCGAATAAGGAGCGCCCGCATGTCTTCGCCCATCACAAATTCCATTCTCAATAAGCATCAGAAAATTGAACGCAATGTTTCGATCCTGCTGGTGCTTTCGCTTCTGGTTGTCACCATCGGCGGAATTGTTGAAGTTGCGCCTCTTTTCTGGATTGAGAACACCATTGAAAAGGTTGATGGCATGCGGCCTTACACGCCTTTAGAACTTGCCGGCCGTGATATTTATGTTCGCGAAGGGTGTTATCTCTGTCACAGCCAGATGATCCGCCCCTTCCGTGATGAGGTTGAACGCTATGGCCATTATTCATTGGCGGCTGAGTCTATGTATGACCACCCGTTCCAATGGGGATCAAAACGCACAGGTCCAGATTTGGCGCGCGTGGGCGGCAAATATTCCAATGATTGGCATGTGCAACATCTCACCGATCCCCGCTCGGTGGTGCCAGAATCTGTGATGCCCCCCTATTCCTTCCTTGCCGACAAAGATCTCGATACCAAGGCCATTGGCGCGCACCTGATTGCCAACAGTCGTGTTGGTGTTCCCTACACCAAAGATATGATTGCCACGGCCGAGGCGGATATGAAAACGCAGGCCGACGCCGCAGCCGACTCAAAAGATTTTTTGAAGCGCTATCCCAAAACCACAGTGGGTGACTTTGACGGAAATCCAAATCGCTTAACCGAGATGGATGCCTTGGTTGCCTATCTGCAAATGTTGGGAACACTGGTTGATTTCTCTGCCTACAATCCAACCCAAGATGATCGCTGAGGAAAGTGGCCATGCAATTTGATTACACTGTTCTTCGAGAAATTGCCGATAGCTGGGGCTTGCTGCTTATGTTTTTGTTTTTCCTCGGCGCAATTCTCTGGGCGCTGCGGCCCAACGCACAGCAAGTTCACGATGAAGCAGCATCCATTCCCTTCCGAGAAGATTAAACCATGGCGAACCTGAATGAAGTTGATGAACTCTCTGGCGTTGAAACTACTGGCCATGAATGGGATGGCATCAAAGAATTGAACAATCCGCTACCCCGCTGGTGGCTTTGGACATTCTATCTCTGCATCCTGTTTGCGATTGGTTATGTGATTGCCTATCCGGCTTTTCCGGGCCTTCACGGCGCTTCAAAAGGTTTGCTGGGTTGGTCTTCGCGGGCAGATATTCGTCAAGAGCTTTCGGCTGCCGAACAAGCCAATTCCGAAATCGTCGCAAAAATTCGAGCCGCCAAAATTACTGATATTTTGGCAAATGAAAAGCTTCGCACGTTTGCCGTAGCAGCGGGCGCATCAACATTTAAAGTGCGCTGCGCCACATGCCATGGTTCGGGAGCTCAAGGCAGCCCGGGCTTTCCAAACCTTAATGACAACTCTTGGCTTTGGGGCGGCAAGCCCGAAGATATTTTGCAAACAATCACACATGGCATTCGCGATGCGTCAGACAAGGATGCACGCACTTCACAGATGCCAGCGTTTGGCCATGACAAATTATTGACGAGTGATCAAATTCTAGCCGTTGCCAATTATGTGCGCCAAATTTCCAAACAAGATGCAGACACTGCACTTGCCGCAACAGGTGCCAAGATTTTCACTGACAATTGCGCTGCCTGCCATGGTGACAAAGGCGAAGGTAAACGGGAAGTGGGTGCACCACAGTTGAACGATGCCATTTGGCTTTACAAAGGTGACCTGAACGCCATCATCCAACAGATCAATAATCCGCGCCAAGGGGTTATGCCCGCGTGGGGCAGCCGCTTGGGCGATGTTACCGTTAAAGAATTGGCTGCCTACATCCATTCTTTGGGCGGCGGCGAATAGTCGGTGGCAACCACAACCATCATAGAACGACAAGACGTTAAGGCCATCAACACGGGTGCCAAAGCGGCAGGTGCACCACTCTATAAAACCCGCACGAAGATTTTTCCTAAACGCGCCGACGGAGCGTTTCGTCGGCTAAAATGGCTGATCATGCTGGTGACATTGGCCATCTATTATATAACACCATGGCTGCGCTGGGATCGTGGTGCCTATGCACCAAACCAAGCTGTGCTTGTGGACATGGCGCATCGACGGTTTTATTTTTTCTTTATTGAAATTTGGCCGCAGGAATTTTTCTATGTCGCAGGCTTGTTGGTTATGGCCGGCGTGGGGCTGTTCTTGGTAACATCTGTGGTTGGGCGCGCTTGGTGTGGTTACACCTGCCCGCAGACAGTGTGGACAGATCTGTTCATCGCTGTTGAACGTTTTTTCGAAGGCGATCGTAATGCGCGCATGAAGTTAGATGCTGCAGCGTGGAGCTTTCATAAAATTATCTTGCGCGTCATCAAACATGCCACCTGGATTTTAATCGCGGTTGCAACAGGCGGCGCGTGGATATTTTATTTTGCTGATGCACCAACTCTTTTGAAAAGCTTTATCACTGGGCAAGCGCCTTTTATCGCTTATGGCACAGTGGCCGTATTAACAGCGACAACCTATGTTTTTGGCGGGTTAATGCGTGAGCAGGTCTGCATCTACATGTGCCCGTGGCCGCGCATTCAAGCCGCGATGCTGGATGAAGACTCGCTGGTTGTTACCTATAATGATTGGCGCGGTGAGCCACGCAGCCACGGTTCTAAAAAAGCACTTGCTCAAGGTTTAGAGATTGGCGATTGTGTGGATTGCAATGCTTGCGTTGCAGTGTGCCCCACAGGAATAGATATCAGAGACGGGCAACAGCTTGAGTGCATCACCTGTGCGCTTTGCATTGACGCGTGTGATTCAGTCATGGAAAAAATTGGCAAGCCCACTGGATTGATCTCATATTCAACGTTGCACGACTATAATCACAATCTCGTGCTGGCAAAAAATCCGACAAGCGGTGTTATTGCGCCCCACCGCATTCGCGACGCATCGGGTGAATTTATTTCCGGCATACGTCATTTTGACTGGCGTATTTTCTTTCGTTTGCGCACGTTGATCTATCTCGGCATGTGGGGCCTCATCGGTATTGCCATGCTTTACATGTTGATGACGCGGGACCGCCTGCAACTCAACGTGTTGCATGATCGCAATCCGATTTCCGTGAAACTATCGGATGGTTCCATTCGCAATGGCTATACAATCAAGTTGCTCAACATGGTGCCAGAACCGCGTGTGATTACACTTTCCATTGATGGTTTGCCGGGCGCGCAGATGGCCGTTGCTGAAATGCCCGAAGTGCAAGGTAGAAGTGCTGATATTTCGGTTGATCCAGATAAGCTGCGCTCGCTGCATGTGTTTGTAACACAATCGGCACAAATGACCACTGTTGGAAAAGTGCCGTTTAAAATCACTGCCCATGACAAGCAATCATCAGAACAAGCCACCTATGCCGCACAGTTTGATGTGCCGGGAGCAAAACCATGAAACTTCTCGCCCCACCCAAGTCGCTCACGGGCAGGCACATGTTGGCTATGTTCGTGAGTTTCTTCGGCGTGGTGGTTGCTGTTAATTTTTATATGGCATTCATGGCTGTTCACAGTTGGACGGGATTGGTGGTTGAAAACTCCTATGTCGCCAGCCAGAAATTCAACGGTGATGTTACGGTGCTGAGGAAATCAGCGGCCTTGGGAATTGCCCACCACCTGCATCTGGAGAATGGCAAACTGCAACTGAAACTAAGCTACGCAGATGGCAAACCGGTGGATGCGAATGATGTTCAAATCTCATTCGAAAGGCCAGTGAATGCTTCTCGTGCACAGGCTCTCACAGCCACACGCGCATCAGCGGGGCAATATGAGGCAGCCGCCCTGTTGAGCAATGGCATTTGGAACGGTGAACTTTCGGCAAAATTGAATGGAGACATTCTCTGGCGTCAACCATTTCGACTCATTGTAACGGGTCAATGAGATGAGCTGTTGCGTTGGACCGATGGCCACCGAACTTGCGCACGAGATGTCTGCCGCAAGTGATCGCCAGCGCGTGGCAGATTTGCAGCGCAGTTCAAAAATGCTGCAAAACGGCGATGTTCTCTACACACTTTCGGTTCCGGGAATTCACTGTGGTCAATGTGTCTCGGCGATAGAACGAAAACTTTCTGCTGTGCCAGGCATCACTTCAGTGAGGGCCAATTTGTCTTTCAAACGCGTTTCGGCAACGATGAGTGGGCAAGGCAACGCACCTGAAGAAATATTAAAGGCACTTGATACACTTGGATATTCGTCTCAATCAATGGACGACGAGACGACGGGCCATGTCGATGTTGAATTTCAAACCCTTGTACGGGCTCTGGCAGTTTCGGGTTTTGCCGCAGCAAACATCATGTTGCTTTCGGTTTCGGTATGGTCTGGTGCTGGGCCAGCAACTGCGCAGATTTTTCATTTTCTCTCGGCGTTAATTGCAATTCCAACCGTTGCTTACGCTGGGCGACCATTTTTCAAATCGGCACTTACGGCACTTAAGCATCGCCGCATGAATATGGACTTGCCAATTTCTCTTGGCATTATTTTAGCCACCGCCATGTCGCTCTATGAAAATTTTGCGGGCGGGGGCCATGCCTATTTTGATGCCGCAGTTACCCTGATTTTCTTTCTGCTTATTGGCCGCACGCTGGACTATATGATGCGTAGCAAGGCGCGCGATGCTGTTGAAAGGCTTAGTCGACTGGCGGCCAAAGGTGGATTGGTCGTTTCACCTGATGGCGCATTAGACTATTTGCCGCTGGAGCATATAAAACCTGGCATGACGCTGCGCGTGGTCGCAGGTGAGCGCATACCCATTGACGGCATGGTTATATTTGGCAACAGCGATGTTGACCGTTCATTGGTGACGGGTGAAAGCGAACCGTTGCGTGTGACACCCGGAATGAGCCTTGAAGCCGGCACTATGAACCTTACGGGTGCCGTGGACCTGCGTGTTGAGCGCGATGCAAAGGATTCATTTTTGGCCGATGTTTTGCAAATGATGCAGGCGGCAGAGCTCGGGCGCGGCCAATATGTAAGGCTGGCTGATCGGATGGCGCGGCTCTATTCACCGATGGTGCATCTGTTGGCTTTGGCGACCTTCTCGGGATGGATGATATATAGCGGCGGCAGTTGGTACCTGTCTTTGACCAACGCGATTTCTGTTTTGATCATCACCTGCCCCTGCGCGCTGGGCCTTGCCGTTCCGGTGGCCCATGTCTTGGCAGCATCGCGTTTGTTCTCCATGGGTATCCTGATGAAGGATGGCTCAGCGCTTGAACGCTTGGCCGAAATAGACGCCGTGGCTTTTGATAAAACCGGAACGCTGACGTCCAGCAATCCTAGGGTAATTTATAATGAAATTCCCAAGGGTACGCTTTCTGCTTTGGCAAAAACTTTGGCCTCACGCAGTGTTCATCCGGCATCGCGGGCGCTGTTCAATTCACTTGATGAAGCGCCGTTGAATGACGTGAATGGATTGCGCGAAATTCCGGGTTCTGGTGTGGAAGCCAGCTATCAAGGCAAACTATTGCGACTGGGGCGCTGTGATTGGGTTGCGGAGATTGCAACTGAGGTGGGAAATAGCCAAGGATTAAGTTTTGCAATTGAAGGTGCGCGCCTTTTCTCGGTGAAATTCAATGAAGTGCTTCGTGATGGTGCAGCGCAAGCTGTTGAAAACTTTGCGAAGGCCGGAATTGAAGTTGAAATATTCTCAGGTGACAATGAAGCGGCAGTCGAAACAGTGGCAATTGCCGCAGCAATCAAAAAATATCATTTCGCTTTGAAGCCCGGAGATAAGGTTGCAGGTGTTGCCAAATTCGCCGTAGACGGCAAGAAAATTTTGATGGTGGGCGATGGCTTGAATGATGCGCCTGCCCTTTCGGCAGCCCATGTTTCGATGGCGCCAGCAAGCGCATCAGACACCGGCCGCATGGCAGCCGACTTTGTTTTTACCCATGAAAATTTGATTGCTGTTTGGCAGAGCTATGCGATTGCGAAAAAGACCGAGCACATTGTAAAAGAGAATTTCGCATTGGCACTTCTCTATAACGCGATTGCAGTTCCGCTGGCGATTTTTGGGGCACTCAATCCTTTGATTGCAGCAGTGGCAATGTCTTCATCATCAATCGTCGTTGTTGCAAATAGTATGCGTTTGAAATGGGTTCGCATTGGTGGGCCGACGGTAAAAAATTCAACTTCTGCTGTAAGCACATTTAAAGTTGAGAGAACCGCGTAATGGTCAGCTTGGCCATTTTGATCCCTGTTGCGCTGGGCTTGGGCCTTCTAGGTTTGGCTGCTTTCTTTTGGTCGATCAAATCTGGTCAATACGACGACCTTGAAGGAGCTGCAGCGCGGATATTGGAAGATGACCCACCCCGCGAATAAAGTTTTCACCGATTCCTCATATTAACTTTTCTTGTTTCTGGCTTGCAACGCGAAGATCGTTCCCAATCCGCTTGGGCGTGCCACGAGGTCCGCGAGAGTAACTTGAGCCAGCGTGTGGTAGAAAGATTCAAGCGCGTCATGCAACAGATGTTTCAGCCGACAGGCCTTATCGATAACGCAGGTGTTGGTGACGGGGTTGAAACATTCCACTAAGTCACTGCCAGCCTCGGTGAGGCGCACCACGGCAGCAAGATTGATGGCACTGGCTGACTTGGCCAAACGCAATCCACCTTTGGCCCCGCGCACGGTTTCTACAAAACCACCTTGGGCTAAGGTGTTGGTGATTTTCATTAAATGATTCTTGGAAATGCCATAGGCCTTTGAAACTTCCGCAATTGTCACCAACTCATCGGGCTTTGTGGCCACAAAGATCAACAACCGCAGCGCATAGTCACTAAAATTCGTCAATCGCATGGTTCACCCTATCGGTCACTATTATAGATGTATTTGATCTGCATCAATGCGCTGCGCCACTGGAAAATGTAAATTCTGACCAAGGCAACAGATAGGACGGAGAAAAACAATGAAATTGGTGGTTTTAGCGGGTCTTGTGTTGGTCTTGGGCACCAGCAACAGTTGGGCCGATGGTGATGCCGTCAAGGGCGAACAAGTGGCCAAGGCATGCGCCGCCTGCCACAGCTTTGTTGATAAAGCCAATAAGGTTGGGCCCTCGCTGCTTGGCATTGCAGGCCGCAAACCTGGCACGGCTGAAGGCTATAATTATTCCGACCCCTTCAAAACCTATGCCGCTACATTCGCTGCTTGGGACGATGCTGCCCTTGATGCTTGGTTGAAAGACCCAAGAACGGTTGTGAAGGGCACCAAGATGGCCTTCGCCGGAGTGAAGGACGACGCCACCCGCGCCGACTTGATTGCTTATCTTAAAAGCAAAAATTAGTTCCACACCTCAGCATTTAAGTGGCGGCGCTTGATGCAAGTCAATGCCGTCAACAACCCAAAACAGTAAATATGCATTTTATTTACTTCTTTAAAGGAGAGCTCCATGAAACTGATAAAAGCACTGGCAGGTGCAGCCTTGTTCGCCTGTTTATTAGCACCCGTAGCCCTTGCTGAAACGATAGTGAAAATTACCCTCATCGACAAAATGGGCAACGGTGATTTGAGCAAGCCCTTAGGCCTTGGCATGGGCATGAATGCAGATATGGCGCAGGCCAAGATGGGCATTGCCGCTAATCCAAAATCCGCCCTGCCCGGCATGGTGCGCTTTGATGTGACCAATCTGGCCAGCGGCCTTGTGCATGAAGTGCAAGTGGCGCGTATCAATGATGAAGCTCAAGTGCTGCCTTATGATCAAAGCCGCAACAAGGTGGATCTTGAAGGCCTGCAAACTTTGGGCGCAGTTTCAGAAATTATGCCCAACAAATCCGCTTCACTGATCCTTGATCTGGCTCCCGGCAAATACCTGCTCTTTTGCAACGTGGCTGGCCATTACATGGCGGGTATGTGGACTGTGATCGACGTTAAATAATCGCGAACTCAAAATTGCTTCACCATTCAAGAAAGTATCATCATGTCTCATTTCAACACTGGCAATGACGTGCAGCTCTCAAGGCGCAACCTTCTTACTTTTACAGCGCTCACTGCCGCTGCGGCTTCGCTTGTTTCCAGCACCGCCCTTGCAGATGATGCAGCCTTAGATGTTTCAAAGCTGCCGCGTGTGCAGCAAAAACTAGTCGCCCCGCCGTTTTTGCCAGAGCATGAGCAAGTGGCAACCTCTGGCCCCAAAGTGATTGAAGTAACTTTGACGATTGAAGAAAAGAAAATCGTTATCGATAAGGAAGGCACCGAGATTTGGGCTTTCGCATACAATGGCACTGTGCCCGGCCCGATGATTGTGGCCCATGAGGGCGACTATGTGGAATTGACGCTGAAAAGCCTGGCCACGAACGCCATGGAACACAATATCGATTTCCACGCCTCAACCGGTGCATTGGGCGGCGGCGCTTTGACGAAAGTGTTGCCCGGTGAAGAAGTTGTGTTGCGTTGGAAGGCCATCAAGCCGGGCGTGTTTGTCTATCATTGCGCGCCGGGCGATGTGATGATCCCTTATCATGTGGTGCATGGTATGAATGGCGCGGTAATGGTGTTGCCTCGTGATGGCCTGAAAGATGCCAAGGGCAATGCGCTTAAATATGACATTGCCTACTATATCGGCGAACAAGATTTCTATATTCCACGCGACGAAAAGGGCGCTTTCAAGAAATATGAATCGGCGGGAGAAGACTTGCCCGAAAGTCTTGACGTGATGCGCGGGCTTATCCCCACGCATGTGGTGTTTAACGGCGCAGCAGGTGCATTGACTGGCGACAAGGCCTTGAAGGCCAAGGTGGGCGACACTGTGCTTTTCATTCATGCACAAGCCAACCGTGACTCGAGGCCCCATCTGATCGGTGGTCATGGTGACTATGTTTGGGAGACCGGCAAATTCGGCAACCCGCCAGAAGTGGGTTTGGAAACCTGGTTCATCCGCGGCGGCTCTGCTGGTGCTGCTCTCTACAAGTTCCGCCAACCTGGCATTTACGCTTATGTGAATCATAACCTCATCGAAGCTGTGATGTTGGGGGCGACAGCCCATGTGAAGGTGGACGGCCAATGGAATGATGATCTGATGATGCAAGTGTCCAAACCAAGGCCCATCAAAGCGTAACATCATGCTGCGCAGCGCTATCGCCATTTTTCTGGGTGCCATTATTGTATCTTGGGCGGGGGTTCCACATGATGCTTCTCTGCGCGAAAATATGGTTCTCGTAAAAATGGCAGATGGCCAAACGCTTCACGTTTCTCCCGTTGAGGTGACCACAGCAGATTGGGCACGCTGCGTAAATGAAAAGGGATGTGCCCATGGCCCCAAAGCTCCCGCTGCGACACCCCTTCCGATGACGGGGGTCAACTGGTTTGACGTGAATGAATATCTCGCATGGGCAAACGCAAGAAGTGGCGGTGGCTTGCGCTTGCCAACACAGGATGAATGGCACTGGCTCAATCGCAGTTTGGCGAAACCCAAAACAGCGCCGCTGTTCACCGATCCGCGCCTTGCGTGGGCGGCCGAATATGGCCAAGAAAAAACACCTGGCGGCCCCTTGCGCCACAGTGGCGGTTTTACCAAAACACCGGACGGCATTTCAGATCTTGATGGCAATGTGTGGGAATGGACGATGAGTTGTGCGGCCCAAGGTTTTGAAGGCAAAGATGCCAGTTATTGCCCAGCCTATGTCGTGGAAGGCGAACATGAAGCCACGATCCCTGTGTTCGTGCGCAACTCAGCCGCTGGCGGCTGCGCCACCGGAACGCCACCGACGTATTTGGGTTTTAGGTTGGTTTCTGATGGTTGATTGAATGACCCTTTCAATGACCGAACACGGCACAAAACGTTTGTCCTTCGCTTTGGCCAATCCAGTTGCATGGCCTTAGCATCGCCGCAATAAGTGCCCAACGTTCTCGAGGCCGGTTTCATAAACGCACCAAAAAACATTTGCTTACAAATAATTATGGCCAAACTGGCCCAACGTCGGAACCAATAGCCGCATAACGCGTTTCCTTTCCAACATATTAAAAGGAAGCGAACACATGACTAAATCATCTATACTCGCCACAATGGCTCTCAGCGCTATCCTGACAGTTGGTGGCTTATTGAATGCCGGATCAGCTTCAGCTCAGGCTGCAGTTTGTCCGCCGAACACCGTGTGCCCTCCAGGTGTTGGAACACAACTGCCCAAAGGTACAGGCAATACAAATGTTCCGAACCAAACCGGAAATCAAAATGGCCAAGACCAAGCGGGCAACCAGAACGGTCAAAACCAAACAGGAAACATGGATTGGAAAAAACGCCACCGTCATGGTTCAATGGGCGACAATCAAGCCCAGAACGATAATGGAAACTGGGACATGAGGCATCGCCACGATTGGCGACACCCCCATTATAACCAATTCGGAAATTCTGGTGTGAATTTCGGTGTCGGCATTTATCTCGGCGGCCGTCAATACGGATATTATGTCAGCTGTGGTGAAGCGCGGGGCATTGTTCGTGCAAGCGGCTTTCGCAATGTGCGCACACTAAGCTGTGCGCCGGGCGCTTACCACTTCATCGCCAGCAAGCGCGGAAGAGCCGTTGATGTTGCGGTTTCACGCCGCGGTCAAATTGTGGCTGTGAACCGGGCAAGCTATTAATTTTAACGAGGGTGGCAAAGCATTTTGCCACCCTTAATTTTCTTAACTTGAAGGGAGTATATCATGGGACGTGGAATTTTACTTTGGCTCTTAGGTGTACCTATTCCAGTGATCATTTTGATCGCGTTGTTTATGCACCACTAGGGTAGGCAAGCATCAGGGTTTCCCGGGCCTGCTGCCATGTTGCAACAGGCCTATTATATTTTTCGCACAGTTCAACTGCACGGCGAACAAGGCTGGCGTTGGATGGTGCTAACGTATTGCGGTCAATTTTCACATTGTCTTCCATGCCAGTGCGCGTGTGGCCACCTTTGGCAATAGCCCATTCGTTGATGATGATCTGAGCTGGTCCGATGCCTGCCGCACACCATTGCGCCCCCGGAGAAAGGCGCTTGAGTGTTTCAATATAAAAATCAAAAATCTTCTCATCCGCAGGCATGGCGTTTTTCACACCCATAACAAATTGCACATAAAGCGATCCCTTCAAGCGACCATCTTTTTGCATCGCGCAGGCTTGCACGATGTGAGAAAGGTCGAAGGCCTCAATTTCTGGCTTCACATTGTAGGTCAACATTTCAGAGGCCAGCCAATCCACCAGATCTGGTGGGTTTTCGTAAACGCGTGTGGGGAAATTATTAGAACCCACTGAAAGCGATGCCATGTCTGGGCGCAAGGGCAACATGCCACCGCGAATTTTGCCAGCACCTGACCTGCCACCCGTTGAAAGTTGCACAATCATGCCCGAGCAAAATTTTTCTATGCCTTCTTTCAACCTTGCAAAGCGTTCAGGATCAGACGTGGGTTTGCCTTCATCATCGCGCACATGAGCGTGAACGATTGATGCGCCAGCTTCAAAACTTTCCTGTGTGCTTTCAATTTGTTCAGAATGCTGATGGGCACTGCCGGATTGTTTTCTTTGGTTGGCAAAGAACCCGTGATGGCCACACAGATGATGCAAGGCGCGTTGGTCATTTCTTTTTTGCCGCTTTGCTTAACATCACGTTCCAGGTGACTTCACGGAACGGATTGGGCAAGTCATGTGCGCCTGCGCGTTTTGCATCATCCGTCCATTTGAAGTCTGCGATCAAACTTTTCTTCACACCGAACACGGCATCATCTTCAAGCCATGGGCAATCTGGTGTAAAAATGTGAGTTACCAGTTTTTCATAACCGGGCGCTGAAATCATAAAATGCAAATGAGCTGGGCGGTTTGGGTTGCGATCTAATGCTTTCAACATATCGCCCACCGTGCCATCATAGGGAATGGGATAATAGCGCGGATAGGCAGAACGGAAACTATAGCGACCCTTTTCATCAGACGTGAATATGCCGCGCAAATTGTTTTCTGGTTGAATGCCTTTTTGCTGCACATCATAAAAGCCTTCATCATTGGTTTGCCAAATTTCAAGCTTTGCGCCAGCAATGATTTTGCCTTTGGCATCCGTCACTTTGCCCTGCACCAAAACTGGCTCTCCCTTGCCATCAAGGCAGATGTTTGCGCCATTGGCATAATGCGGCGCGTTGGGGATATAAAAAGGCCCCAGAACTGTTGATTCCGTTTCGCCCGACATCTTGTGGTTGTTCAACGTTTCAACCAACATCGAAATGCCCAAAGCATCTGATAACAAAATAAACTCTTGCCGCCAGTCGGTTGAAAGGTGCCCCGTGCGGGTGAGAAAGTTGATGCCATAGATCCACTCATCAAGTGTGGGTTTGGTTTCTTTCACAAAGGCATGAAGGTGTTT
>JANXRO010000151.1 GCA_025356765.1 Hyphomicrobiales bacterium
CCGAGATGTGTGCTTAATCCCCACATCTGCCCATGGCACCAACCCCGCCTCGGCGGTTATGGCGGGCATGAAAGTTGTTGTGGTGGCCTGTGATGCCCACGGCAATGTGGATGTGGCCGATTTGGAAGCCAAGGCAAAAGCCAATGCGGCTAATCTGGCAGCATTGATGATTACCTATCCTTCAACACATGGTGTGTTTGAAGAATCCATCATCGATATTTGCAAAATCATCCATGACAATGGTGGTCAGGTTTATTTGGATGGCGCAAATTTGAACGCACAAGTGGGCCTGATGCGGCCTGCTGAATTGGGTGCCGATGTGTGCCACATGAACTTGCATAAAACGTTTTGCATTCCCCATGGTGGTGGTGGCCCCGGCATGGGCCCCATTGGTGTTGGCCAGCATTTGATCAAACATCTGCCGGGGCATAATGTTGTGGCAGTTGAAACACGCCACACCGGCGCTGTGTCTGCGGCTCCTTATGGTTCGGCTTCCATTCTGCCAATCTCTTGGATGTATATCGCCATGATGGGTGGGCCGGGGCTGACAATGGCCACGAAAATGGCAATTCTCAACGCCAATTATATTGCGCATCGGTTGAATCCACATTTCCCCGTTCTCTATTCTGGGCCCGGCGGTGTTGTGGCCCACGAATGTATTATTGATTTGCGCTGGTTGAAAGACCGCACGGGGATTACCGTTGAAGATGTGGCCAAGCGTTTGGTGGATTATGGTTTCCATGCGCCCACCATGTCTTTCCCTGTGGTTGATACATTGATGATTGAACCCACCGAAAGTGAAGGCAAGCGCGAGATTGATCGCTTCTGTGATGCCATGATTGCAATCGCGGCAGAGATCACAGATGTGGAACAGGGCCGCGCCGATAAGCTGAACAATGTTTTGAAAAACGCGCCTCATACACATGGTCAATTGCTGGACGAATGGAATCACCCTTATTCAAAACGCCAAGCTTATTTTCCTTTGGGTGAAACATCACATACCAAATATTGGCCAAGTGTTGCGCGGGTGGACAATGTTTATGGCGATCGCAATTTGATGTGCACATGCCCGCCGATGGAAGATTATATGATGGCGGCGGAATAACCATGTCAAAGACCCGCATCGAAACCGATGCCATTGGCAGTGTGACGCTGCCTGAAGCTGCACTTTATGGCGTGCACACATTCAGGGCAGTTGAGAATTTCCCCATCACCGGGGTTCTTCTCAGCCAGTTCCCTGAATTAATTCAATCATTGGCGATGACGAAGAAAGCTGCCGCCTTGGCCAACATGGAATTAGGCGTGCTTGATACCAGAATTGGCCGAGCCATCACGCGGGCTTGCGACATTGTGATCAGCGGCGAGGCTGATGGTGGCTTCATCATTGATATGTTGCAAGGTGGTGCTGGCACATCCACCAACATGAATGCCAACGAGGTGATCGCCAATTTGGCGTTGCGCGAATTGCAACGGCCCAATGGCGATTATGCCCTCATTCACCCCAATGACCATGTGAACCTATCACAATCCACCAATGATGTTTACCCAACCGCCGTGCGCCTGACGATGATTAGAAATTGTCCGGCCTTGATTGAACAACAAGAAGCGTTGAAGGCGGCACTTCTGGCCAAGGCTGAAGAGTTCCATGATGTGATCAAAGTGGGGCGCACCCAGTTGATGGATGCGGTTCCCATGCGCTTGGGCCACGAGTTTCGGGCCTTTGCTGTGACGCTGGGTGAAGATATTGATCGCTTGCGTGAAGTTGGCAATTTGCTGCGCGAGATTAATTTGGGCGGCACAGCCATTGGCACAGGCATCAACGCGCCCGAAGGTTATGGCGAAGCGGTGATTGCAAATTTATCCAAGCTTTCCGGTGAAAGATTGGTGGGTGCGGGGGATTTGATTGAAGCCACGTCTGATATGGGTGCCTTCATCACATTTTCTGGTGTGTTGAAACGTATCGCCGTTAAGCTTTCAAAAATGTGCAATGATCTGCGGTTGTTGAACAGTGGCCCACGCGCTGGCCTTGGTGAAATACGGTTGCCCGCGGTGCAGGCTGGCTCTTCTATCATGCCCGGGAAAGTCAATCCGGTGATCCCTGAGGTCATCAACCAGATCGCTTATCAGGTGATCGGCAACGATCTCACTGTCACCATGGCTGCTGAAGCCGGGCAACTTCAACTCAACGCGATGGAGCCGGTGATTGTGTTTAATATTCTGCAATCCATGCGCATGCTCACACGCGGTATGAAAGTGCTGCGCGAAAAATGCATTGTAGGCATAGAGGCTGACCGTGAACGTTGCCAAGAACTGCTTGATCATTCGCTGGTGGCAGTAACGGCGATCAACCCTTACGTCGGTTATGTGCAAGCCAGCCGTGTTGCCAAAGAAGCATTGAAGTCAAGGCGCAGCATACGCGAGGTTGTGTTGGCCGAAAATATGATGACACAAGAACAATTAGACGAAGCGTTTAGTACAGAAAATTTGTTGGGCCAACATCGGCCACACAAAACGTTGTCTTGAAGGCTATTGCCCCAGGCTTAGGCCTCGGTGAACGTGAAAACTCATCAAGGCCAGGATTGCAGCAAGGCCCAGATATAAAATTCCATATTCAACTTTGATGGCAGGAGACACATTGCGATAAGCCGCGTTTGCAGGATCGTTCTTGTCATAATTCCATGCGGCACGAAGATTGGGCAAAGCCAACACACCGATCAACATCAACATGGGGCTTGGCATATAGATAAA
>JANXRO010000171.1 GCA_025356765.1 Hyphomicrobiales bacterium
TATCACCCCGAACGCAAGGGTGCGGTTCTGCCGCCCATTACCCTTGATCATGTGAACCCCAAATCTGAATTGGTGTTTGAAGAAACTTTTGGGCCGGTGATTCCCATCATCCGTGCGCCAGCAGATGATGATGCTTTGATCGCCCTTTCAAATTCAACCGCATTTGGCCTGTCATCTGGTGTATGCACCAACAATCTTCATCGCATGACAAAATTCATTGAAGGATTGAATGTGGGCACCGTGAACATTTGGGAGGTGCCGGGCTATCGGATTGAAATGTCACCATTTGGCGGCATCAAAGATTCAGGCAATGGCATAAAAGAAGGTGTGGCCGAAGCCATGAAGTTCTATACCAATGTGAAAACTTGGTCACTTCCATGGCCGAATTGAAATTCCCATGAACCTTTCCACCCTCGTGATCATCAACCTGCTTGGTGGCATTGCGCTTTTGCTGTGGGGCGTTCGGATGGTGCGCACGGGCATTTTGCGCGTGTGGGAAAAACAGCTTAAATATTTTATTGAATATCGGCTGGCTAATCGCATGTCTGCCTTTGGTGCAGGTTTGGCCGCAACGATTGTGTTAGGCAGCGGCACGGCAACGGCGTTGATTGTCACCAACATCGCATCAACCGGAAGCCTGCCCGCGGGCCTTGGTTTTTCGGTTTTGTTGGGTGCCGATGTTGGATCAGCTCTCGTTGCATCGCTGGTGGCATCAGGTTCCAACATTGCATTGTGGACATCGCCGATATTTCTATTCTTAGGCTATATAATTTTCCAGTGGTCTGATGAATTAAAGCCCCACAATGTTGGCCGCGTGCTGATTGGCCTTGGGCTTATGTTGCTTTCGTTGCGGTTGGTTTCAGCAGCCACAACTCCGCTTAATCAAGACAGTTTGTTTCACGATGTTTTGGCCGAAGTTGGCCAAGCGCCGGTTTTGGCGTTTTTGATTGGTGCGGCCATGGCATGGGCATTTCATTCCACCTTGGCCGCAATTCTGTTGGTCACATCGTTGATGATCAGCGGAAGCTTGGGCTTTGTGGGCGCATTAAGTTTTCTTTTGGGCATCAATTGTGGTGGCGGGCTTCCTGCATTCATAGCATCCTTAGGCCTGCCAGCCGAAGCGCGGCGACTGCCCTTGGCAAATTTATTGGCAAGAACAATCTTCGCCGTGGCGCTGTTAGGATTTTCGCAAAGACTGCTTTCATATCTGCCTGTGCAAGTGAACAATCCCCTGCAATGGGCCTTGGCGTTTCACATCGCTTTCAATGTCGCCGTGGCCTTGGTTTTTCTGCCTTTGGTCAATCAAATGGCCGCGTTGGCCAAACGCTTGGCGCCAGATTTAAACAAGGCGGAAGACCCTTTGCGCCGCCCGCGTTTTCTGGATGCAACGGTGATTGCAAACCCACCCGCCGCCTTGGCCAATGCCAATATCGAGCTTGCACGCATGGGGCAGATTTTGGAAAACATGTTCGACACAGCCCTTCAGGCGATGACAGATTCCAGCCTTGAAAAACTTAAACTTTTGGATGAACAAGACACGCAGATCAATATCTATCTGCAAGCCATTCGAAGCTATGTGAATGATGTGAGCCAAGGAAAGCTTTCATCGGTGGAAGCGCGGCATGCACTAGAAGTAACACTTTATGCCTCTAACTTGGAACATGCCGGCGATATTATTCAACTGAATTTGCAAGACCGTATTCGCGCAAAAATTCAGGAAAGCCTGACCTTCACGCCTATACAAGAAACAGCCCTGGCCGAACTTAGCGCCAATGTGCGCAACAATATTCGTTTGGCGGCCTCTGTCACGATGTCTCGGGATATTGATGCGGCGCGAAATTTAATTGGGCAAAAAGATGAATTTCGGCAATTGGAAACCAAAGTGATGGAAACTCATTTCAAGGCCTCGCTCGACAATAAATCGACTGCCTTGAGGCAAAGTGCGCTGTTCATAGATGTCATCCGCGATATGCACCGCATTAATTCGCACATCGTGGCCGCAGGCTATCCGATTGTTGATGATGCTGGTTTATTGCGCGGGTCACGATTGAAAAAGAAAGCCGCAGCGGAGAATGCAGAATGAGCGGCGCGTTGGCAGGCCTTCGGGTGCTCGACCTCACACGGGTTTTGGCGGGTCCTTGGGCCTCGCAAACACTGGCTGATTTTGGCGCGGAAGTGATCAAGATTGAAAAGCCTGGCGAAGGTGATGATACGCGGGGCTGGGGGCCGCCCTTTGTTAAAAACCCAGACGGCAGTGATGGAGACGCCGCTTATTTTCAATCAGCCAATCGCGGCAAGAATTCTGTCTGCATTGATTTTACCAAGCCTGAAGGCCAGAGTCTTATCAAGGCGTTAGCTGCACAATCTGATATTCTAATTGAAAACTATAAAGTGGGTGGTTTAGCCAAATATGGTTTGGATTATGCCAGTTTAGCCGCAGTTAACCCGCGGCTTATTTATTGTTCCATCACAGGCTTTGGGCAAACCGGGCCTTATGCCAACCGCGCCGGTTATGATTTTATGATTCAAGGCATGGCAGGAGTTATGTCCATCACCGGTGAACCAGATGGCAGCCCCATGAAAATGGGGGTTGCCTTTGCCGATATTTTTGCAGGGCTTCACGCTGTGATTGGCATTGAAGCAGCACTTTATGCGCGCGCGAAAACAGGCATTGGCCAACATATTGATATTTCGCTGTTGGATTCTCAAGTGTCAGTTCTGGCCAATCAAGCGTTGAATTATTTGGTGGGCGGCAAGGTGCCAAAACGCTTGGGCAATCAACACCCCAATATTGTGCCTTATCAATCTTTCGAAACGGCTGATGGGCACATTATTGTGGCTGTGGGCAATGACCGCCAGTTCAGCGAATATTGCCGCATCATTGACGTTTCAGTGGATGCGAAATTTGCAATCAATCGCGGGCGGGTTGAGGGCCGAGATGAACTTATTCCGCAGTTGATTGAAGCGATGAAAAAGAAGACCACGGCAGAATGGATTGCGGCTTTTGAGGCTGATGCCATCCCCTGCGGGCCAATAAACACTATTGACCAAGTGTTTGATGATCCACAGGTTAAGGCGCGCGGGCTTCAACTTTCGTTATTGCGCGAGGATGGTGTTAAAATGCCAAGCGTTGCAAACCCCATTGTGTTTTCGCAAACGCCCAATGTTTATGAAAAGCCTTCGCCAAGATTGGGGCAGGACACCGAGAAGATCCTGCGCGAGGTTTTAAGCGTAGATGACTTGAACGACTTGCGCCGCAAAAACGTCATTTCATAGAAAGTTAAATCATGCCGAAAGCTTCTGCCATTTGGAACGGCCAAATCATTGCCGCCAGCGATCATTGCATCACTTTTGATAACAACACATATTTCCCACCCGATGCTTTGAAATCAGAGTTCTTCGCCCCCTCCAGCCACACCAGCGCTTGCCCATGGAAGGGCACAGCGAACTATATGGACGTTGTGGTTGATGGCAAAACCAACGCCAATGCCATGTGGGTTTATAATGAACCCAAAACCGCCGCATCAACCATCAAAGGCTATGTGGCGTTTTGGAAAGGTGTTGAAGTTAAAACCGGGGCTTGATTATTGCCTCGGTTTTGGTTGATAGTCCCCCCACGGCGATTTGCATAGAATTGGCCGTTTTAAACGCACGCATAAGGGGAATATCCTGATGAAACGTCGCTTTATTTACGCTCCGCTTTTTCTGTTTGCAATTGTTGGTCACGCACACGCTGGTGATGCCGTTAACTTCGCAATGAAGGCAGATATGCCAACGCTGCGTGACAAGGCGATGAAAGACACATTCTCGGTTGATCTTACGGACAAACAAATTGAACAATCGTTCAAGGTTGTTTGTGAGGCAGGCCAAGGTGGCATTATCAGCAGCCGCAACCAATCTTGCGCGGTTAGCGGCAGCGGCGCTCTGATCAACCCTAATGGTGGTGCTAAACTTCAACGCACCCAATATGCAGGCGGGTGGATTGTGAAGTCAGACGGTTTCACCGATGCTTCCACAATGTCTGCCAACTATTTGGCAGTTGGAAAGGTTGGCGCATCAGCATCTGCGTTTTCGGGTGCCTTGATGTTGAAGCCTGAAAACCCTTCAAGCACCGCAAGTTCACTGCGCGATTCAATTATGAAAAATTTCAGCACCACGCAATCAGGTGTTATCGACACGCGGGTTGATACAATTCAATTTGTAAATTTCACCATTCCTTCTGCGGGGCTTCCATCAGATAAGGGCTGCGTGTGGAACGGTGATATGGTTTATGCTTATCAAACCACGTCTTGGTTTATTGATGTGAAAGCCAAGTGCAACGGCAAAGAATTTCCGTTGAAAGGCAATATGCCCTTCACCCAAACCAAAAACGTGGGCAACCAACACCAATATGATTTAACACTAACCCTGCCCAGCAACGAGGCCGAAGGCAATGATGCGCTTTTTGCCAAGCCAACAGGAGACGCCGATTTGTTCGCGGGTGCTGATGGCATTTCGGGCCAAATCATCATGAAAGAAAGTTCTTATGTCGATGTGACCACGGGTGGCCAAACTGACAAGGTTCCCGCCAATATTGACGCCACGGGCACGTTGAACGGGCAAAATATACCCATTGAAGCGGTGCGTTCTTTTGGAGAAATTATTGCGATATTGTCGCGCACGTTCTTTGGCGCATAAACCATTTAGGTGAGAAAACTATGTATTATGTCTGGATAGCACTTGTAGGCTTTGCTGCTGCTGTAATCGGTAAGCTTATTTTGCCAGGGCCTAATGGCCCGCGCGGAATTATCGGCACGGCACTGGTGGGCATTGTTGGCTCATTTGTCGGAACTTTTTTAGGCCAGTTTTTCGGGTTTTACCGAGCGGGCGAAAACGCCGGATTTCTAGGGTCAATCGTTGGCGCGATTGCCGTGCTGGTGATTTGGGATTTGGTGTTTAAGAAGAAGGTTTGAGTTAATCCACGCCCTTTTGGGCTCTCAGGATACTTGCGTAAACTTCTTCTGCACCTTCCAAGAACTCAAAATTTGATCCATTTTTTGGATCATAACTCACACCGTTCCCCGTTGAACTTGGCGGACTGAAATTTATTGTGCCTAAACCTTTGCCATATGTTGTGAGATTTAACTGAGGCAAACTTTGCAAACTGGTGGATTGTAAAGATTGACCTCGCAAAACGATAAGCCTCGTACTTGTTAACGCGTAAACTTGTCTCGATCTTAGCCAAGCATCCCAGAAAAAGCGCCCAATGGCCTGATATAGACCCATCAAAATAAAAGGGACGCCCCAAAACGCGAAAAAGCCAGGCGCCTTTCCAGCTTTCGTTGCCGAAAATTCCCAGAAAAGTGAAAAGGCCAAAAACAACACTCCAAAAGGAATACCCAACGCATCACTCGGCTGAAGGCGCAGTCCCGTTTTCGGCTTTCCCGCCCAAATTAATTTTTCGCCATTGCTCAGGCGCGGAAGAATTTCCTGATAGGCAGAAGAATCGATCATTTTAAACTCCGTTGCTATTTGTAACGCATGCAGAGCGCTTTGCAAATTGTCGCTTTTGGGCTACACGCCGTTTTCATAACAGGGCATAAATTACTTATGGCAAATTTGATCATCACCTATTGGCGCGATATTCCCTCAGCGGTTTCGGTTAAAATCGGACGCAAGGAAGAAAAGCGCATGCTGGACAATCGCTTTATGGAGGCCATTGATATGGCGGCCATGCGCTCCGGTGCCACC
>JANXRO010000173.1 GCA_025356765.1 Hyphomicrobiales bacterium
CATGGAGCGTTTGGTGAACCTGACGCGCAAACACAATTGGTCTGGCACATATACTTGCCCTGAAATTATTTTAATGTCGCCGCCCGCGTTGGTGCCCACCCAAAATGAATGGTTCAATGATCTTTGGGGCCATGCGATTGAAGAGTCGAAACTCTTCGCACATCATTATTCTCGAATTGCGAAAGAATTGGGTGTTCATTTCTTTGATGCAGGTTCAGTAGCCAAAGCCAGTGATGTCGATGGCGGGCATTTGGATGTGGCAGGAACGCGGGCCATCGGTGCCGCACTGGTGCCTTTGGTGCATATGATTTTGGAGATATAAACATGGCCGACACGAATTTTGACGTTTTGATCATCGGCGCGGGGCCGGGCGGCTATGTGACAGCAATTCGCGCGGCCCAATTGGGTTTCAAAGTGGCCTTGGTTGAACGCGAACATTTGGGCGGCATTTGTTTGAACTGGGGCTGCATTCCCACCAAGGCGCTTTTGCGGTCAGCCGAAATTTACACCTATATGCACCACGCCGCAGACTATGGCCTTTCAGCAGATAACATCAAATATGATCCCAGCAAAGTTGTGGCCCGCTCGCGTGCGGTTTCAGCCCGCCTGACAATGGGGGTCAACGGCCTTCTGAAAAAAAATAAAGTGCAAATCATCTGGGGCGAAGCCAAGCTTTCAAAGCCCGGCGAAGTTGTTGTCGCAGAATCAAAAAAACCTGTGGTGCAGCCACAAAACCCGCCGCCCAAAGGCACTTTGGGGACAGGCACATATACTGCCAAACACATCATTCTTGCCACGGGTGCGCGCCCACGCGTTCTGCCGGGCTTGGAACATGATGGCAAATTGGTATGGAGCTATTTTGAAGCCATGGTGCCTGCCGAAATGCCCAAATCACTTCTTGTGGTAGGTTCGGGTGCCATCGGCATCGAATTTGCCAGTTTCTATAATGCGATGGGCGTTGATGTGACTGTGGTTGAAATCATGGATCAGATCATGCCGGTGGAGGATGTTGAGATCAGCAAATTTGCCCAAAAGCAGTTGGAAAAGCATGGGCTTAAGTTCAAGCTTTCATCCAAGGTGGTAAGTCTGGCCAAAGCTGCAAACTCTGTCACCGCAACCATTGAAACAGCCGGAAAAACTGAAACCATCACGGTTGATCGTGTCATCGCCGCCACGGGCGTTGTTGGCAATATTGAAGGCTTGGGCCTTGAAGCGCTTGGTGTGAAAACTGAAAAGGGTTGCGTTGTCACTGATGGCTATGGCCGCACCAATGTGGCTGGCGTCTATGCCATTGGCGATGTGGCTGGCCCGCCGATGTTGGCCCATAAGGCAGAACATGAAGGCGTGATCTGCGTAGAAAAGATCAAAGGGCTTGATGCACACCCCATGAAGAAAGACCAAATTCCCGGCTGCACCTATTGCCACCCACAAGTGGCATCGGTAGGCTTAACGGAAGCTAAGGCCAAGGCCGCTGGCTATGAGCTTAAAGTGGGCCGCTTCCCATTCTTGGCCAATGGCAAAGCCATTGCGCTCGGCGAAGATCAAGGGCTTGTCAAAACAATATTCGATGCCAAAACTGGCCGCCTGCTGGGGGCCCACATGGTGGGTGCAGAAGTAACAGAACTGATCCAAGGCTACGTGATCGCCATGGGGTTGGAAACAACCGAACAAGAGCTGATGCACACAGTATTCCCGCATCCAACCCTTTCAGAAATGATGCATGAAAGCGTGCTCGACGCTTATGGCCGTGTCATTCATATGTAAGTAACGTATTCGGGCGCAGAATAGCGCCATGGATGGATTGCTTGAACAATTGGATATGCTCGACATGGTCTTGGCCGTGTTTGGTGCAGTCATTTGCGCCATGTGGTTTGGCCGCGGCAAAAGCCTAAAGGGTTTGCTCACAGGTGCATTGGTTGGCGGAATTGTAAAGCCGGCAATTTTTATGGGGTTGGGATTTGGTGGTTTGGAATTGATCACCAACAGCGAAGATGTGGGCATGCCAAAACAAACCCAACAACAGCAAGATGAAACACTGAAGTTCTGGCTAAAGTAGCGGCTTGAACTTCCCCTCACGCTGGGCCATATCACACAGCGAACGAGGGTGAGTTATGGATCAAAAGAATCTTATCATAGCGCTTCTAATTGGCCTGCTTGCAGGCTGGCTTGCATCTTGGGTGGTGGGCGGCTTTGGAATTGTGCAATATCTGATCAGCGGTGTTTTAGGGTCTTTCGTGGGTTCATTTATTTTGAACCGCGCAGGCATCAATCTCGGCATTCGCAATGATTTGGGTCGAGACATCGTAACCGCAACAATTGGCGCAGTCATTGTTGTGATAATAGCAAGAATTCTTCACTGAAAGGGACATGTGATGGACAAGGTTATGCAATTGGGCGACGTGCATTTTTGGGGCACAATCATCATCGGCATTTTGGCAGGCTGGCTTGCCCACCGTGTCATTGGCGGGCGCGGCGGATTGATTTGGAATTTGATAGTAGGCCTTGTTGGATCATGGATCGGATTTTTCGTGGCGGGTGCCGCTGGCGTTCAACTTAACCAAATTTTCCATGGTTGGTTTGTGGGCAATCTTCTCGTGTCGGCTGCGGGTGCAATTATTTTGTTGGGCATATTGCGCGTGTTGCGCGGCCGCTAATAATGGCCAACATTATTGATACAATCGCGCGCCCGCGCCACCCCGAAAAAGCCAATCGGCCAGAAACGCCGTTGTTGCGCAAACCCGATTGGATAAGAGTAAAAGCCCCGGGTTCTGTAATTTATGCGGAAACGCAGAAGATTGTTCGCGATCATAAACTGGTCACTGTCTGCGAAGAGGCGGGCTGCCCCAATATTGGCGAGTGCTGGTCAAAAAAACATGCCACCTTTATGATTATGGGTGACACATGCACAAGGGCTTGCGCCTTTTGCAATGTGAAAACCGGCCTGCCAGACGCGCTGGATAATGATGAGCCAACCCGCGTGGGTGATGCTGTGGCTCGCATGGGCTTGGCCCATTGTGTGATTACGTCAGTTGATCGCGATGATCTTTATGATGGTGGCGCTGATCACTTTGTGCGAACAATCAAGGCCATTCGTGCTGCCACACCGACAACAACAATCGAAATTCTAACGCCTGATTTTTTAAAAAAAGATGGCGCACTTGAACGGGTGGTTGATGCCGGGCCAGATGTGTTCAACCACAATTTGGAAACGGTTCCCGCGCTTTATTTAAAAATTCGGCCGGGTGCACGTTATTTCCATTCATTGCGCCTGCTTCAGCGCGTGAAGGAACGTGACAAAAACATGTTCACCAAATCTGGCATCATGGTTGGTTTGGGCGAAACCCGCGAACAGGTGATGCAGGTGATGGACGACATGCGCTCAGCTGGCATTGATTTCATCACCATCGGCCAATATCTGCAGCCAAGCCGAAAGCACGCGGCCATTGATCGTTTTGTAACACCCGAAGAATTCAAATCCTATGAAACGACCGCCTATGCCAAGGGGTTTCTGATGGTTTCGTCTTCGCCGCTCACGCGTTCATCCCATCACGCGGGTGAAGATTTTGCGCGTTTGAAAGCAGCAAGGCTTTCGCATTAATGGCGTTTTTGCGCGTTGAAAAAAACGTGGCTCTTTCAGCAGATCAAGCGTTCGCCATCGCGGCTGACGTAGCATCATACAAAGACTTTGTTCCTATGGTGAAACGGTCAACCATCCGTGATGAAGTTTTGCACGAAGGAGCCATTAAAAAGTTCTCTGCAGATCTTGAAGTTGCAATCGATCGCATGAACATCCATGAAAGCTTCACCAGCTACGTCGTTGCCGATGCAGATGAAAAGACAGTTTCAGCAACATCTGAACATGGCCCCGTAAAATCTCTGCAAGCGGTGTGGAAAATTGTTGCTTTAACGCCGGGCCAATCGAATATAAGTGTTGAAATCAACTATCAGTTTAAAAACATGGTGATGCAAATTGCGGCGGGTGGATTTATGAAAATGGGTGCCCAACGCATTTTAGAAGCCTTTGAGCAACGCGGCCAAAAACTTTATCCAAGCAAAAGCGTTTGAGAAATCATGCCCAACGCGTGTTTGCACGCACTGGCGCGAACCTGAGCGCGATCACCTGAAAAAACTTTACGCTCGTGCCGATCGCCGTGTTTTAACGTTGAACAGCAAAAATGAACCAGCCCCACGGGTTTTGTTTCTGTGCCGCCGGTGGGGCCCGCAATTCCAGTGATCGAAATCGCAATCGTTGCGTTTGAATGTTTCAAAGCTCCCTGCGCCATCGCTTTGGCAACAGCCTCAGAAACTGCGCCATGCGTTTCAAGCAAAACATTGGGCACGCCCAACATCTGATGCTTGGCAGAATTAGAATAAGTTACAAAGCCGCGATCAAAAACCGCAGAAGAGCCTGCCATATCTGTAATCGCAGCAGCAACCATGCCGCCAGTGCAGCTTTCGGCTGTCACCAATAAGTGTCCATGTTTTAAAAGCTGTTCAAACACTTGGGTTGCAATGCTCATGCCGGCAACCGAACTGTAACAACCGCCAAGGCTGCCATACCCTCTTTTCGGCCAATGGCTCCCATTTTCTCAGTGGTCGTTGCTTTGATTGCGATGCGATCAATATCAACACCGAGCAGTGGCGCTAAAAAGGCTTTCATGGCACCAATATGCGGGCTGATCTTTGGTGCCTCAGCTAAGATGCTAATATCAATATTTGCAACAATGCCGCCTTTGGCTAGCAATAAAGCCACAGCCTTTTCGACGAATATTTTTGAATGAACATTCTTCCACTGCATATCACTCGGTGGAAAATGTGTGCCAATATCACCTTCGCCGATTGTGCCTAAAATTGCATCCGTCAACGCGTGTAAAACAACGTCTGCATCTGAATGGCCTTTTAATTTGAAAGCGTGCGGAATATCCACGCCACAAAGCCGAAAAATTTTGCCTTTTTCGAAAACATGAAAATCAATACCTTGGCCAACACGAACGTCTGGCAATTCCAAAAATTTTTGTTGCGTTAGTTTTTCATTCGCCAGTGTAATATCCACTTGTGTGGTCAATTTTTGATTTCTCGGATCGCCGTTCACAATATGCACCTTCATGCCAGAATATTCGGCCACGGCTGCATCATCTGTTAGCCCCAACTGGTTGTCACGAGCGGCGGCGCGATGTGCAGCGAGAATTTTTTGATAGTGAAATCCTTGCGGCGTTTGCACTGCATAAAGTGAAGCACGATCAATCGTACGAGAAATAATACCATTGGGCGCAAACTTCAGCGTATCAGCAACTGCAATCCCAGGGATTACAGCATCTGCAATTCTCAACCCCGCCAGAACTGAATCAATCGCATTATGCGAAATAAATGGCCGTGCTGCATCATGGATTAAAATATAATCTGGCTCAGATGAATGACACGCTTCAACCCCGATGCGGCAAGATTCTTGCCTTGAACTTCCGCCAACCACGGGTTCCGGCAGGGCCAAATCAAGTGTCGCGTCGGCAAATTCACTTTGATGATCATGTCCTAGAACAACTTGCACGTGGTTGATCAACGGATGCGTCAAAAAAGCTCGTAAAGTCCACCAAATGGCAGGCTTGCCACCAATGAGCTGGTATTGTTTGGGTTTATCGCCACCAGCGCGCGTTCCCGTGCCGCCCGCCACAATCACTGCTGCCACTTTCATTTTTCAAGCCTTAAAGCAGCTTTATAAAAAATCAAATGGGCCAGAAGAATTTACTTGACCCTGCTGCACTGCAGCGTAACATTGCGTAATATTTAATCTGTAAACTTCGGTGCCTATTTAATGAGCATAACAATCGGCGATATTATGACAAAGAACAACGTGTTCTTGGCGCCGATGTCTGGCGTGACAGATGAACCATTTCGTCAGGCCGCGCATCATGCGGGTGCTGGGCTGGTCGTTTCAGAAATGGTCGCCAGCGAAGAATTGGTACACCAACGCAAAGATATGGTGCGTCGTGCCAAAGGTGCGAAAAAAATCACGCCATTTGTTATTCAACTTGCTGGCCATGAAGCACATTGGATGACCGAGGGTGCCAAAGTTGCCAAAGATCTTGGGGCGGATATTATAGACATCAATATGGGGTGTCCGGCCCGACAGGTGACAGGCGGTCTTTCTGGTTCAGCACTGATGCGCAATCTGGATCATGCGCTGACTTTGATTGAGGCCACAATCGCTGCTGTCCAAATTCCAGTCACGCTCAAAATGCGATTGGGTTGGGATGATAAAACCCAAAACGCGCCAGAACTTGCAAAACGTGCGGAAGCAGCAGGAATTGCGTTGATTACGGTGCATGGCAGAACCCGGTGCCAATTCTATACTGGCAAAGCGGATTGGAAAGCCATTCGTGCCGTTCGCGAACAGATCAAAATTCCGCTTATTGCCAATGGCGATTGTAACTCGGTTGAAGACGCCCGCACGATGATGACTCTTTCTGGTGCAGACGGCGTGATGATCGGCAGGGCCGCCTACGGCAGACCCTGGTGGCCTGGCTTCATTGCCGAAGGGCTGAAACCAGGCACAGGCCAAGTGGAGCCAAACTTGGCAAAAACCACAGACATAATTTTGAACCAACAGCAAGAAACACTTCAGCTTTATGGTTCTGAATTGGGCAACAAAACATTCCGCAAACACCTTGGTTGGACGATTCTACGTTTGTTCAAACGGGGCTATTTCGACGAAGCAAAGCTTATCCAGCTGAGGGGCAGCCTGCTTTCAGAAACAAATAATAGTAAAGTCTCAACCTCGATCGCAGACCTGTTTCATCTGTGCGCTCAACACGAAAGTCTTGCAGCGTGAACAATACCTTGCCCGATATGCGCGCTATTTTTGAAGCCTTGCCCAATCCGCTTTTCATCTTGAATGAAAATAATGCAATTGTTTTGGCAAATGGAGCTTGCGAAGATTTTTTTCAAACCAGTGTTTCTGCATTGCAAAAACATAAATTGGCAGATTTGGTTTCCTTCGGCAGCCCAGTTGTTGAAGCGGTTGATAAAGTGCGATTGGAAAATGGCGTGGTCAACGAATATGCCATCGCAATCGGAACACCGCGCTTCGGCGGAGAACGAGTTATAGACCTTCAAACAACATGCATTGCCGATTCAGATGGCCAAGTCATGGTCATGCTGTTGCGCAGGTCCATGGCCCAAAAATTTGATCTGCAGTTATCTCACAGGGGTGCTGCGCGTTCTGTATCCAGCATGGCTACAATGTTGGCCCACGAAATCAAAAATCCACTGTCTGGCATCCGTGGCGCTGCACAATTGCTTGAACCCTCGCTCGATGAAGCCGATCGTGCTTTGGCTCGTTTGATTTGTGATGAAACAGAACGAATTCGCAATTTGGTCGATCAGATGGAAGTATTTTCAGATGAACGGCCATTGGAGAAAAAACCAATCAATATCCACGTGGTGCTTGATCGGGTGAAGCAACTCATCGCATTTGGATCTGATAACGGAATCGTTCTGCGTGAAGATTATGATCCGTCTTTGCCGCCAGTCAGCGGCAATCACGACCAATTGGTGCAGGTGTTTTTAAACCTTGCCAAAAATGCTGTTGAAGCGATGACTCCAACCGGCGGTGAAATTCATTTAACTACAGCGTTCAGGCCAGGCATGAAGCTTTCGGTGCCTGGAAATTCCGAACGCGTTTCACTGCCATTGGAAGTATGTGTGCATGATGATGGCCCAGGTGTGAGTGACGACATCCGGCCCCATATTTTCGATCCTTTTATAACGTCAAAAACCCAAGGCAAGGGCCTTGGTCTTGCGTTGGTTGCTAAAATTGTGCGCGACCATGGCGGCGTAGTTGAATGCATTGATCGGCCGCGTGGCACAACATTTCGTGTGCTGCTGCCGCTCCAAAAACAGAACGAGGAATAATACGTTATGTCTGCAAAAACTGTACTTTTAGCTGATGATGATAGTGCCATTCGCACCGTTCTTACTCAGGCTTTAACGCGCGCGGGATATTCAGTGCGTTCTACAGCAACAGCAACCGCCTTGTGGCGCTGGGTGGCAGAGGGGCAGGGTGACATTGTAATCACCGATGTAATTTTACCTGATGAAAATGCTTTTGAAATGATGCCCCGCATTAAAAAGCTGCGTCCGAAAATGCCCATTATCGTGATGAGTGCGCAAAACACAATTATGACAGCCATCCGCGCAACCGAGCTTGGCGCTTATGATTATCTGCCAAAGCCTTTCGATCTTAATGTTTTGCTGCAAGCAGTGTCACGAGCCTTAGAGCAAGCCAACAAATCACCCCCGATCAGATCAGAGGAAAGGGCCGAACATCTGCCCATTATCGGCCGTTCAGCCGCGATGCAAGAAATCTATCGCGTGATCGCACGTCTGACGCTGACTGATCTGACAGTAACAATCATCGGCGAAAGCGGCACGGGCAAGGAACTCGTCGCAAGGGCATTGCATGACTTTGGCAAGCGCAAGCGCGGGCCTTTTGTTGCTGTGAACATGGCGGCTATCCCGCGCGAATTGATTGAATCAGAGCTTTTTGGCCACGAAAAGGGTGCCTTCACAGGCGCATCATCGCGCATGCCGGGTAGGTTTGAACAGGCCGAAGGCGGAACACTTTTTCTGGACGAAATTGGCGACATGCCTCTTGAAGCACAAACTCGCCTGTTGCGCGTTCTTCAGCAAGGCGAATTCACCAGCGTTGGCGGCAACGCGCCCATTCGCGCCAATGTTCGCATTATAACTGCAACACACCGAGATTTGCGCCAACTGATTGCGCAAGGCCTTTTCCGCGAAGATTTGTTCTTCCGTTTGAACGTTGTTCCTGTGCGCTTGCCGCCGCTTCGCGAAAGAACTGAAGATATCCCTGACCTTGTGAAACATTTTTTGGTCACGGCAACCAAAGATGGTTTGCCCGCGAAAGATATTACCCCTGAAGCAATTGAGAAACTGCGATCGCATCGTTGGCTGGGCAATGTGCGTGAACTGGAAAATATGATCAAACGGTTGATCGCCATGGAAATTGATGATGTTATCAACGTTGCATCCGTTGAACATGAGCTATCTGGCCAGATTGTTTTGCAGGCCAAATCTGAAGCAAACCATAATGACGTCGATACCATTCACGAGTTTATGGAAGGCTATTTTGCCAAATATTTCACGGGGTTCGGCAACAAGCTCCCACCCGATGGCCTTTATGAGCGCATTCTGGAAGAGGTGGAACCACCACTCATTCGCGCGGTTCTTTCTGCAACCAGGGGCAATCAACTGAAATCGGCAGATGTTTTGGGGATTAACCGAAACACCCTGCGTTCAAAGATAAAACAACATAATATCAATATGATAAGGGGTTTCGCTCAGGAGTAAAGCGAAGACGTGCGTGATATATTTGCATCACTAACTGTTGGATTTTTGCCACAGTTGTGGGCATAATGAACACATGTTGAAACCAGCCGATATTATGATTTCTAAACGCCTGCGCGCCTTGTCGGGTTGGGCCGCCGTTGCCTTGGTGGCGATCGGCACGATCATAGGCTTTGCCACCTTTCTTTTGCTAACAGGCGTAACGCCGATAAAGCCATCAAGCGATAATATCAGCAACATGCTTTATGCAAACGGCGTGATTGTTTTGATGATGATTATTATGATCATCGTTCAGGTTTTGCATTTGTTTTGGGAGCGCAAAAAAGGAACCGCCGGTGCTGGACTGCATATTCGATTGGTGTCGTTATTCAGTGTTGTTGCCATTGTGCCAGCATTGTTGGTTGCGGCTTTTGCCGGTGTCACTCTCAACCGTGGCTTGGATAGTTGGTTTTCAGACAGAACGCGCGCCATCGTCGAAACTGCCTCAACCGTGGCTGATGCCTATTTAACCAACGCGTCAGAAGCAACGCGCAATGATCTTGCCAATATTGCAACCGACCTGGTGCAACAACTGCCCGACTTTAACAATGATAGGCCAACATATCTGCGCCGTATCGCCCGCCATGAAGCGTTGCGCAATCTGGCTGGCATTTTTGTTTTTGATACCACAACAAAAAGGGTTGAAGCGAACGTTACCGCTAATGATTCCGTAAAATTCATTGCGCCCTCCGATGAAGCCATTGCCCAGGCCGAAAAGGGCGACATTGTTTTGCTGCCTCCGGGCCGTGGTGGCAACTTAATCCGTGCACTGATGAAACTACAGGGCTATCCTTCAGACTATCTCTATATATATCGATTGGTTTCTCCCACAGTCATCGACCAATTGACAAAAACCCGCGATGCAAAAGCTGAATATGATCTTTTG
>JANXRO010000184.1 GCA_025356765.1 Hyphomicrobiales bacterium
CCTGGCGGGTGCACCTGCCAATATAACAACCATCACCGCGGGCACGGCTGCACCTGCTGCGCCCAGCTCTATGTCAGTCACCAGCATCATCAACCCCGTAACGCTTACCGAAGCGGCCACTAGCAATTGCACAGTATCAAGCGGCAGTTGCACCGACACAAACTCAGGCACAACCGGAAACCCCGCCAGTTTTGGCACGCTTGCTGGCACCATCATCACAGTTCCGGCTATCAACCTAAAGCCGTTTGCAAAGATCGTTTGCACATTTAGCAACGCACCCAAACCACCCACATTTGCGTTGCAAAAAACCACTGCAGGGTCTTTCGGTGGGCCATTCACATTCACTGTTACAAATTTGGCTTCGACACCAGCCGCTATAACCACTGTCTCCGCCAACACGCCAACACCTGCTTCCCCAACTGCCATTCAAGTGACCACAACAAACACCGCAATTCAAATAACCGAAGCAGCAAACGCCAGTTTCAACGCCACATCTGCCACATGCAGCGATGCCAATGCGGCATTCACCGGAAATCCAGTAAACTTCGGCAGCCTTGCTGGCAATGTTCTCACGGTGCCTGCGGCCAATGTTTTGCCTGCTGCGCTCATTAATTGTGTGATAACCAACACATCAATTCCAGCAACAGTGGCAGTGCGCAAAACCACAACGGGTGCTGCTGGTGGGCCGTTTAATTTTTCTGTGGCAAATCTTAGCGCAGCACCAGCTGCCATCACCACTACGGTTGTGGGAACACCTGCCCCTGCTTCACCCACCGCCTTGGCGGTTACGGCACTCAATTCAACAACGCAGATTTCAGAAAACGCCAACACCTATTTCACCATCACAAGCGCCAGCTGTACCGATTCCAATTCAGCTGTTACTGGCAACAGCGGAACATTCGGCACGTTGACAGGGCAGTTGTTGGCAATTCCTGCCGCTAATGTTTTACCAGCGGCCCAAATTGTCTGCACCTTCATCAATTCAGGCAACGCCCCAAAAATAACCTATCAAAAAGCCTTAGCAGCATCAGGCAGGCTTGCTGCGGCAGACCAGTTTAAACTGACGGCAACCGGAACCGGCGCACCTGCGGCCATCAACACAACAGGCGCTGGTGCCGCCATCACCTCCGCCGCCATCAGCTTCACCGCAACTGCCAACACCAGTTATTCTTTAACCGAAGCCATGTCTGCTGGTTCAGCATCGTTGATTACGGGTTATGCCCAAACTGTTGCATGCACCAACAACAATGCGGGTGGAACTTCGGTTTCATCCCTCAATACCGTTCCCATCAACTTCACCATCCAAGCCGCAGATGACATCAGCTGCGTTGTCACCAACAACGGTACGCCCACACCCAATCTTGCCATCACCAAGACCTATGCCACAGCACCCTCACCCGTTCTGGTGGGCCAAACCATAACTTACACCTACACAATTGCTAACACCGGCAACGTGACCATGACCAACATTCAGGTGAAAGATATGCACGGTTCACCCGCCGTGCAAATTGCCACGGGTGGCACGGGTGTCAAAGCTGAAACCCTTACAGTGCCGGGCCCCTTGGGTGCCGCAGCTTCGCCAGATGCCACGGCCAACAATGGCATATGGTCGACACTGGCACCGGGTGCCACAGTTCAATTCACCTACACCCACACCGTAACCCAAGCCGAGATTGACCACGGTTAAATCCATGGTACAGCAATCCTGAACAAGGATAACGTCGTGCTTCCCATCTCATCTGCGCAAAACCCAACCATCAAACTCATCCGTTCGCTGGATGATAAAAAGGGCCGCCGCGAGGCGGGCCTGTTTGTGGCAGAAGGCTTGGCCATGTTGGAACGCGCCGAAGATTTGGGCTGGGAACCTGATTTTCTGATTGCCACAAAACCCAGCTATTTATTCAATGGTGCCAAACCCATCATCGTCACGGAAAAATTGATGGCCGAACTGTCAGCCCAAAATAACCCGCATGATGTGTTGGCGGTTTTCAAACAGCGGTGGCAGCCACACCCTTCAAAAGCCGGAACTTGGCTGGCGCTGGAAGAAATTCGTGATCCCGGCAACCTTGGCACCATCATTCGCACAGCCGATGCAGCGGGCGCTGCTGGCATAATTTTAATTGGCGATTGTGTTGACCCCTATGCGCCAGAATCTGTGCGTGCCTCAACCGGATCAATTTTCGCCAGCACCATAACCCGAATGCCAACGGCAAGCTTTGTTGATTTCTTGAAATCTTGGCCGGGCGATAGCGTTGCAACGTTGATGTCTGCCAAAAGTGATTTTCGCAAAGACTATAAGCAGCCAAGCTTGATCGTGTTGGGAAACGAAGCACGCGGCCTAACCGAAACCATCGCCAATGCTTGCAAAGTGAAGGTGCGCATTCCCATGCGGAAGGGCGTAGAGAGTTTGAACGTGGCCACAGCAGCCGCTTTGATTCTATATGAAGCCACAAAATAAAAGGCCGCTCGAAGGCGGCCTTTCAATTATTGAACCAGTAGCAATCCCCAATGGGATGCTTTTTTTTAACAGGATTCTGGATTGACTATGCAAGGATCTACTGGAAGTGCCTTTGGTGGTGGCGTTAAAGCGCTACCGCCGGCATTAAAAATATCCAAAGAACGATTGCGCGGATCATCTTCACGATGGCGGCGCATCAAGCTCTTCTCGGTGCCACCAAAATAGAATGTCAGGCCAGCAGTTGCGGCAGCAAAGCCATTGTCACCAATTCTGCCATCCAGCTTGAAGCTGATTGGTGTTGATTCCATTTGCCATTCCAGACCAGCGTGGGCTGACTTGAAACCTGCAACGGTGCTTACGCCTAAACCCAAACGCAAATCTGGTGTTGCATAAAGTGCCGCATCACCCAATGCGAACAAATCTCCAGTGGTTACACCAGCATTGTTCAGGCTAATGAAACCAGCATAGGCTTCCAATGAAACATTCCCCATATAAAGCTCGGCTTCAGGGCCAACATAGCCAAAACCTGTGGAGCTCGATGAACCAAGACCACCAGCAAGGCCAAACAAATAAGAATTAGGATCACGCGTGAAAGCATGCAGCGTTCCACCATAAAGCGTATCGCCAAATGCGTTGGCAGCGGCAATATCTGCCTGTAAGCCTAAGCGTTCGCCGACGGGAACCGAGAACGATGCAGCACCGCGAAATGCGCTAGAGCTTGAGAACCCGTTCAGCCCAGTCCAGCCGCCGTAAATTTCAATTTTTCCGTTAGGAGCTGAAACCGCAGGAAGTTGCGTTACATCAATATCAGCCGCAAACGCTGCGCCTGACATAAACACACCCAGTGTGGTTGA
>JANXRO010000187.1 GCA_025356765.1 Hyphomicrobiales bacterium
TTTGAATTGAAAGCAATGCAAAACAACATGCTCAAAGGCATGGGGCATTAGGCCTTGTTGCGCGTAATTCGTGGGCAAGATTTTAAGGCAAGCCCATGGAAAAACGGCGGCGGAATAACTTACGAAATTGCCCGTTCTGACGGCGCAGAAAATTTCGGCTGGCGCTTAAGTGTGGCTGATGTGAAAACCAGCGGCCCGTTTTCGCTTTTTCCACATCATCATCGTATTCTTGTTGTGATCGAAGGAAGTGGAATGCACTTGGTTGGTGCCACCAAAACTTATAATGCCGCGCCCGCTTTGCCGGTGCATTTTTCTGGTCAAGAACAAATCACGGGGCAATTGGTGAACGGTGCCTGCCGCGATTTCAATGTGATTTTTGATCCTCTACGTTTTGAGGCCAACGTTCAGTTGGCGACACACAAAAACTTTGATACTCATTGCACTGGATTTTATGTTCTTGAAGGTCAAATCAATTGCGAAGGACAAATTGCCCAGCGCGGCGATTTTGTTTTTATTGGTGAACACGCTGCAAAAATTGATACAGGCATTGATTTCAAATGCCTCGCCGTAGCTATAAAACCGCTTTAAGCCGCGCTTGGGTTTTGCGGTAAGCACTGGTGATTTCGTCACGCGCAATATGTATTCCATTTTGCACGCAATGCCGCCCGCCGGACCACACATCGGTGATCACAGGCCGTGATGATGCAAACACCCAACCATCAGTCAATTGATCAGGCCTAAGGCCAGAAAGTTGGATGTTATCTGCATCAATCGCGGTCAAATCAGCCCATTTTCCCACTGCTATGGATCCGCACTGGCGCTGCAACGCTTGTTCCCCGCCAGCTGCTGCTTGAGTGTAAATTCTCTGGCCGCTGAATAAGACATTGCGCTGCTTTTCTTGCAGCCGCTGGCTATATTCAAGCGATGATAATTCGCCTGTGAGCGAAATGCAGATGTTTGAATCTGTGCCAACGCCAAATTTTCCACCGGCTTCGATAAACGCTTTGCCGTTAAAAATTCCATCGCCCAAGTTTGCTTCAGTAAGTGGACACAAGCCTGCCACAGCGCCAGATTTTGCGAGAGCTACTGTTTCAGCTTCTGTCATTTGCGTTGCATGAACCAAGCACCAATTTTTATTTACATCGCAATTTTGTAAAAGCCATTCCACCGGCCTTTGGCCTTTTGCCGCCAACACATCGTCAACCTCTTTTGTCTGTTCAGCCACATGGATGTGCGTTGGGGAGTTTGGAAATGCGTTCGAAAGCTCCATCAAATCATGTGCCGAAACTGCTCGAAGCGAATGCGGCGCAACGCCAATACCGCAATCAGCGCCTAGCATTTTTTGAACGCTTGATGCAGCGGATGAATGCAACTTTAAAAATTGGTCAAGCGAATTGCCAAAGCGCAATTGACCGCCGCTTAAGGGCTTTTGGTCAAGCCCGGCAAAAGTATAAAGCACGGGTAAAAGTGTTAAGCCCAATCCGGTTTGTGCTGCTGCTGCTATAATGCGTTCAGAAAGCTCTGCGCGGTTTGCATAGGCCTCGCCATTCTGGCCATGGTGCAGATAATGAAATTCGGCACAGGCACCAAAGCCCTGTTCCAACATTTCCATAAATGCAAAGGCAGCAATTGTTTGAATATCATCTGGCGTTAAATGATCGAGAAAACGATACATCAATGTGCGCCATGTCCAAAAGCTATCGGCATTGTCGCCGCGTGTTTCTGTCATGCCCGCCATGGCGCGCTGAAATGTGTGGGAATGTAAATTTGGCATGGCCGGAATTAATGCGCTGGCGTGAACATCGCCGAGTTGTGGTGTTGCCATGTGATGCACAGAGGCAATCTTGCCGCCCGCAACCACCACGCGAATATTTTCGCGCCAGCCTTCCGGTAACAGTGCGTGCCTTGCAAAAATTGCAGTCATTTCCGCCTCATTAATATGTCTAGACATATTAATACTAGTGCGTTAGATTTTGTTCTGCAAGCAAAAGCAGAGTCTCAAATGGCTTCATTTTTAATTCACACTATCAATGCCGCAACGATGCAAGATCACGGGCCCTATGGGCTTATCCAAAATGCGGCTATTGCAGTTGAAAATGGCATGATCGCCTGGGTGGGTCTGAAAGCTGAACTGCCATCCCAATTTGAAGCGTTTGAACATATGGATGGCCAAGGCCGATTGGTCACGCCCGCACTTGTTGATTGCCACACGCATATTGTGTTTGGCGGCAACCGTGCAAAAGAGTTTGAGATGCGTTTGCAGGGTGCAAGCTATGAAGAGGTTGCGCGTGCTGGCGGCGGCATTGTTTCAACGGTGATGGCCACACGCGGTGCCAGCGAAAGCCAGTTGCTGGCAGAGGCCTTGCCTCGCGTGGATGCGTTGCTGAAAGAAGGTGTGGCAACACTTGAAATAAAATCAGGCTATGGGCTTGATCATATAACCGAGCTTTCCATGTTGCGCGTGGCGCGAAAAATTGAACAGGTTCGCAAAGTGCGGGTGAAAACCAGCTATCTGGGCGCACATGCAATTCCAGCCGAATATAAAGGCAAGTCAGCCGCTTATATTAACGATGTGTGCATACCAACTTTGCGCGCCGCCCATGCTGAGGCTTTGGTTGATGCTGTTGATGGTTTTTGTGAAGGCATTGCATTTTCTGTTCAAGAAATTCGCCAAGTGTTTGAAGTTGCTGCATCTCTTGGCATTGCTGTGAAACTGCATGCAGAACAGCTTTCAAACTTGGGCGGCGCAAAACTTGCGGCGTCTTTTAAAGCGCTCTCGGCCGATCATTTGGAATATCTGGATGAAGAAGGCGTTGTTGCAATGAAGCAAGCGGGCACTGTTGCGGTTATTTTGCCCGGCGCATTTTACACGCTGCGTGAAAAGCAGGCACCGCCCATTGAGCTGTTTCGCAAGCACAATGTTCCCATGGCCGTTTCCACAGATTGCAACCCAGGTTCATCACCACTTACATCATTGTTGCTCACCATGAATATGGCGGCCACGCTGTTTCGCATGACGCCTGAAGAATGTTTGCGCGGGGCCACGCAACATGCGGCCGCTGCCTTGGGGCTGGATGATTGCGGCATAATCGCTGTGGGCAAGAGAGCTGATCTTGCGGTGTGGAATGTAACCCACCCAAATGAGCTTACCTATCGTATTGGGTTTAACCCGCTTCACCACCATTATTTTAAAGGCCAATTATGCGCATGATAATTTTAAAGCCCGGCAAAGTCGCGTTGGTTGAACTTGCAGAAATTTATTGGGATGAATTGCCAGCAAAACTTCACGCCTCCGCGCGAGGGCCTGTTGAAAAAGCAGCGGCGTTGATTGCAAAAGCTGTGGCGGGAACCGAAGCGGTTTATGGTGTGAACACTGGCTTTGGAAAATTGGCATCAATCAAGATTGTCGCCAAAGACACTGCGCAGTTGCAACGCAATTTAATTTTGTCACATTGTTGCGGCGTGGGAAAACCAATCCCCCGCAATGTTGCGCGATTGATGATGGCATTGAAACTTCTCTCATTGGGGCGCGGTGCTTCAGGTGTGCGATGGTCTATCGTTGCGTTGCTTGAAGGCATGTTGGCCAAAGGCGTAACCCCTGTTATTCCGGCGCAAGGTTCGGTTGGTGCCTCGGGTGATCTTGCACCCTTGGCGCATATGACTGCGGTGATGATTGGCGAGGGCGAGGCTGAGTATCAAGGCAAGTTGATGCGCGGCAGCGCTGCTTTGGCCAAGGCTGGATTGAAACCCATAGCCCTTGGCCCCAAAGAAGGCTTGGCGCTGATCAACGGCACACAGTTTTCAACGGCTTTTGCAATTGCTGGGCTTTTGAATATTTGGCGGGCGGCGCAAACATCGCTGGTTACGGCTTCACTTTCAACTGATGCAATTATGGGATCAACTGCACCTTTGGAGCCTGAGATTCATGCGCTTCGTGGCCACAAGGGCCAAATCGCTGCGGCGGCCACCATGCGCAAATTGCTTCACGGTTCCATCATTCGTGAAAGCCACCGCGAAGGTGATACGCGTGTGCAAGACCCTTATTGCATTCGCTGTCAACCGCAAGTGACGGGGGCCGCAATGGATATTTTGGCGCAAGCCGCAACAACATTGACGATAGAGGCCAATGCCGCAACCGATAATCCACTGGTGTTGACAGAGCGCGGTCTGATTGTTTCAGGCGGAAATTTTCATGCAGAGCCTGTGGCCTTTGCCGCTGATATCATAGCGCTGGCGGGGGCGGAAATTGGAGCGATAGCGCAACGCCGCATTGCCTTGATGGTAGACCCAACATTGTCGTTTGATCTACCGCCATTTTTAACACCCAAGCCCGGTTTGAATTCTGGCTATATGATTGCTGAGGTAACGAGTGCTGCCCTGATGAGCGAGAACAAACATATCGCCATGCCATGTTCTACCGATTCAACGCCCACATCAGCCAACCAGGAAGACCATGTTTCGATGGCGGCCCATGGGGCGCGACGTTTGATGCGGCTTTCAGAAAACCTGAACCGCATTTTAGGGATCGAACTTTTATGCGCTGTGCAAGGCATCGAATTTCGTGCGCCCTTAAAAACCAGTGCGCCATTGCGCAAAGTTGTGGCGGCTCTTCGTGCCCATGTGAAGGCTTTGTATGATGATCGTTATCTGGCGCCAGAGCTTGAACACGCTGCGGCCATGGTTGCATCAGGCGAAGTTGTTGCTGCCGCAAAAATAAAATTTCCGGAATTCGTTTAATGAACCCCGTGAATGTGAAGCAGGGCGAAGGTCCGATTATTTTGGGCCAACCGCATGGCGGCACATATGTTCCGCCCGATGTTTGGGCGGCGCTGAACGACAATGGCAAATTATTGGCTGACACAGATTGGCATATCGACCAAGTTTATGATGGTCTTTTGCCAAGTGCCACT
>JANXRO010000189.1 GCA_025356765.1 Hyphomicrobiales bacterium
TTGCGCCATTTTAATTTGCATCATGTCAGAGTTGACCAGATATTCCGTGGTCACACCAAAGCGGCCAGAAGCCACTTGTTTGATGGCAGAGCGCATCGAGTCACCATTAGGCAGAGGCTTGAAGCGATCAGACTCTTCACCGCCTTCGCCCGTGTTGGATTTGCCGCCAATGCGGTTCATCGCGATGGCAAGTGTCGTGTGCGCTTCGCGGCTGATCGAACCATAAGACATGGCACCTGTTGCAAAGCGCTTCACAATGTCTTTGGCGGGTTCAACATCCTCAATGGCGATGGGGTGCTTACCCATTTCCTCGGCAGACTTGATGCGGAACAGGCCACGAATGGTTTTCAACCGTTCGTTCTGCTCGTTGATGTGGCGGGCATATTCCTTGTATTTGTCGAGCGAGTTACCACGCACGGCATGTTGCAGGGACGATACGGTTTCAGCCGTCCACACATGGGCTTCGCCGCGCATGCGCATGGCATAATCACCGCCCACATCAAGCGTTGTTGCAAGAACAGGGTTCAAGCCAAAAGCATCTTCATGGCGCTTGAAGGTTTCTTCAGCAATTTCAGCAAGGCCAACACCTTCAATTTGTGTGGCAGTGCCCGTGAAATATTTCTTGATGAATTCAGTTGAAAGGCCAATGGCATCAAAAATCTGCGCGCCGCAATAAGATTGATAAGTGGAAATGCCCATCTTGGACATGACTTTGAGGATGCCTTTATCAACGGCCTTGATATAGCGTTTAACGGCTTCATGGGCGCTGATTTTTTCATCGAGCATGGGCAACATGGCTTCAAGTGTTTCAAAAGCCACATAGGGGTTAATCGCTTCTGCGCCATAGCCAGCCAGCGTGCAGAACTGGTGCACCTCGCGTGGTTCACCAGACTCAACAACAAGCCCTACAAGAGTACGAAGGCCTTTGCGGATTAAATGATGATGCGTGGCCGAGGTGGCCAACAAAGCCGGAATGGCCACACGTTCAGCTGAAATTGCCCGATCAGACAGAATGATGATGTTATACCCATCACCCACCGCGCGTTCAGCTTGGGCGCACACGCTATCAAGCGCTGCTTCCATAAACTCTGCGCCATTGGCCACGTCATAGGTAATATCAATGGTTGCCGTGCGGAATGGGTTATCGCGCACGCTGCCAATGTTGCGAATGCGTTCTAATTCTTCGTTGGTCAAAATCGGTTGGGCCACTTCCAAACGCATGTGCTTTGAAGTGCCGTTCAAATCCAGCAAGTTTGGCCGTGGGCCAATGAAGCTGACCAAGCTCATCACCAATTCTTCACGGATGGGATCAATTGGCGGGTTGGTCACTTGCGCAAAGTTTTGCTTGAAATATGTATCAAGCATTTTGGAGCGATCAGACAAGGCCGAGATCGGCGCGTCATTGCCCATGGAGCCAATGGCCTCTTGGCCTGTTGATGCCATAGGAGACATGAGCACAGCCAAATCTTCTTTCGTATAACCAAAAGCTTGTTGTCGATCGAGCAGGGGAACAGCAATTTTTGGTCGCGCGGTTTTTGCCTTTGGCATATCGCGCAACACAACCTGGGTGCGCTTCAGCCAATCTTTATAAGGATGCGCATTGGACAATTCTTTTTTCAGATCTTCATCGGAAATGATTTTTTTCTTTTCCAAATCAATCAGCAACATTTTGCCGGGTTGTAAGCGCCACTTGTGGGTTATTTTAGATTCGTCAAAAGGTAGCACGCCCATTTCAGACGCAAGAAGCACATGGCCATCGTCAGTGATCAAATAGCGTGAGGGCCTAAGGCCGTTGCGATCCAACGTGGCACCAATCACTTTGCCATCAGTGAACACCATGGCGGCGGGGCCATCCCATGGTTCCATCATGGCGGCGTGGTGTTCATAAAATGCACGGCGGTCTTCATCCATCAGCGGGTTTCCGGCCCATGCTTCAGGGATCATCATCATCATGGCATGGGGCAGGGAATAGCCGCCCATGGTGAGAAGTTCCAAGGCGTTATCAAAAATGGCTGTGTCTGATTGGCCTTCATAAGAGATGGGCCAAAGCTTGGCCAAATCCTCGCCCAATACATCAGACTTCATGTTGGCTTGGCGTGCGGCCATCCAATTGAAGTTGCCGCGCACGGTGTTAATTTCGCCATTGTGGCACACAAAGCGATAAGGGTGGGCCAAAGGCCAAGATGGGAAGGTGTTGGTGGAGAACCGTTGATGCACCAGAGCGAAAGCTGATTGAACCCGCGTGTCTTTCAAATCGACATAATAGTTTGCCACATCGGTGCCCAGCACCAAGCCTTTATAAACAACTGTGCGGCAGGAAACGGAAACGGGATAATATGTGCGCGCCTTGGTGCCCAAAATATCAATGATGCGATTTGAAGCCACTTTGCGACAGACAAAAAGCTTGCGTTCAAAATGGGCTTCATCACGAATGGTTGGGCCTTTGCCAATAAACACTTGGCGGTGAATAGGCTCTGTGCCTTTGACTGAATAACCGAGCACGGTTGAATCCACGGGCACATCGCGCCAGCCCAACACTTTCAAGCCCTCATCACGCGCGGTTTCCCACCAGATGCGTTCAATGTCTTGGCGCTGAATGGCTTCGCGCGGCATGAACAAAAAGCCCACGCCATAATGGCCTTGGGCAGGCAGTTCAAATCCTGCACGTTTTGCTTCGGCCACAAAAAACTCATGCGGAATTTGGATCAGAATACCAGCGCCATCGCCGGCCTTCGGGTCTGCACCCACAGCGCCGCGATGTTCAAGATTGTGCAGAATGTCCAAGCCCTTGGTTACAACTTCATGGCTTTTGATATTCTTGATATTGGCATAAAGACCAATGCCACAGGCATCATGCTCGTTCTTCGGATCATACAGGCCATGGGCGGGCTTCATGCCTTCGGGCAGAAACTGATATGCGGTCATGTGTGTAACTCCTGAAAAAAAGGACAGTTATGCTGTCCTAGTCTTTGGCAAAAGAATGCCTCAGAAGCAAGTAAAGAATCATTTTCGGTACGAAAACGAAATATTATTGCGCAATATTATTTTAAATTGCCCTTGACTCTTACGTTAGTTTTGGCTAACTGTTAGTTATGACTTACCGATCAAACGCAATTCGTGCTTTTTCGGCCTTGGGTGATCCAACACGGCGGGCAATTTTTGAAAGCCTGTCACAAAGGCCTTCTGCTGTCGGAGATCTTGCCTTGCAATTTCCCGTTACGCGATCGGCAGTTTCACAACATTTGAAAGTTTTGAAGGAGGCTGAATTGGTGACTGAAACATCGCAAGGAACCAAGCGCATTTATAAGCTTGATCCGCGCGGGCTTGGCGCCATGCGCGAATGGCTGGATAGCCATTGGGCACGCACGCTGGATGCCTTCAAGGAATTTGTCGACAATCAACCAAACGAGGAAATCAAGAAATGACTATTCATCCTGTTAAAAAATCCATCACCGTCAGCGCATCGCCAGAACAGGCGTTTGAACTTTTCACCCAGCATACGGCGAAGTGGTGGAAGGAGGGGCAATCATCTGGCAATCCATGGTTCCGTGATTTTCGGATGGAGCCGCATGCGGGTGGCAAATGGACGGAAGTGAAAGCCGATGGCAAAATTATTCAATGGGGCAAAGTGTTGGAATGGCAACCCGGCAAACGCCTGTTGTTGGCGTGGCAATTGAATTCAAGCTTTGCCTATGACCCAGACTTTATCACTGAAGTTGATATCAGTTTTGTTGCTGCCGACCATGGCCAAACACAAGTTACGCTCGAACATCGCAATCTTGAACGCTTCGGTGAGGCAGCGGCATCATTCGAAGCCGAGTTGGATAAAGGCTGGCTGCGCCATCTCACTTCATTTGCAGATTATGTGAAGGTTCAAAAATAAAAAGTTTTGCCGCAATAAAAACGCGTCACCCCAACGGTGTTGGAGTGACGCTTCGATAAGTTCTTTACTTCACCACTTGGCCGCGAATTTCCCCGTTGGGGAATTTTGCGGTGTGAATATTCAGATAGACTTTGCCAGCATTCAAGTCGGCCAGTTGTGCATCGGTAATTGGTGCTGTGCCTGCATCAATCATTTTTGAGATGTCAATTTCTGGTGCTGCGTTTGCTCCTACGTTAGCAGGGCCATGAAAATGGGCGGCAGTTGCTGGGCCTGAAAGGTCAGCATCTTTAATTGTCCACGCGATGGTTTTTGCATCTGTGTCCACTGTTACATCGGCTGTGCCCGTGGCTTTTGTATCCACCGCAGGTGATTGGCTTGCGCCATCCAAAGTTGCTTTAAATTTCAACACCTCGGCAAAGGCCGAGCCGGATAACAGCAAACCTGTGGCGAGCGTTGCAAGCATAATGTGAGATTTTGTCATGGGGGAAGTTCCTCTTGTTTGTGCCGTCCGCTTATTAAACGGTTCAACCCGTCTAAAGTTCATGGTGCTGTGACACTTTGCCAATTTTGTGACAATTTCTGGGCCGCAGTACCTTATCAAAACACATTGGGCCCCCCATATAGCAACCTCACGCAACAGAGGTTCTTTATGAAAATTAATATTATTACGGGCGGCAGCCGTGGCCTTGGCCGTTCTATGGCACTTCATTTGGCAGACAAGGGCCAAGACTCAATTATTACATATCACGCCAATAAATCTGCTGCGGATGATGTTGTCAAAGCCATTTTGGCAAAGGGCCGCAAAGCTGTGGCCTTGCAGCTCGATGTTTCAAAATCAGCCACGTTCAGCGCCTTCGCCGCTGAGGTGAAAAAAGTTTTAAGCGCACATTGGCAGCGCGAAACATTTGATCATCTTGTCAACAATGCGGGCACGGGCGCATCGCAAACAGTTGAGCAAACCAGTGAAGACGTATTTGACGAAATGTTGAATGAACATGTCAAAGGTCCATATTTCTTAACGCAAAAGCTTCTTCCCATGATGGCCGATGGTGGCCGCATCATCAACGTGTCTTCAGGCTTGGCGCGGTTTTCGTTTCCGTCTCGTGCACCCTATGCCATTATGAAAGGCGCTATCGAGGTGTTCACCCGCTATTTGGCCAAGGAGCTTGGTGCGCGCGGTATTACCGCCAACACCATTGCACCCGGTGCCATTGCCACAGACTTTGGCGGCGGCAACACCCGCGACAATCCACAGATGAGAACCATGTTGTCTGGCCAAACGGCTTTGGGCCGCGTGGGCGAGGCTGATGATATCGGCGCGCTGACGGCGGCAATGTTGAGCGATGATTTCCGTTGGGTAAATGGCCAACGCATCGAAGCTTCTGGCGGGTTCATGCTTTAACTTTAACGTAGTATCAAATGCGCCCTATTCAGCTTTGCTGATAAGGGCGCTTTTTTTTGCGAACAGGCCGCGCAATCTTTGTGGCCAATCTGGCAGCATGAATGTGCGCTCCACAATGGCATAAAATCCAAGGCCGCAAACCAACACCAAGGGAATTAAAATCACGCTGCATAATGCCAGCGTGGCGAGCCAGCTGTTGAGTTGCAAATGCTTGACCACAATGTTGGTGGCAATTTGCAAGACTTGCAAATGCACCAGATAAATTGAATAGCATGCGCCGCCGATCAAGCTGACCCATGGTTTGGAACAAAACCATTTGAAACTTGAACGATCATCCAACACACCGAAAAACGCAAAAGCAATTCCAGTGATCTGGGTTAAGTAAGCGACATCGGGGTTTTTGACAAAAATCGAGTCTGCCAGAAAAATGGCGGCAATGCCGGCCCAAGGCAAAATTTGCATGGCGAGGTTTGACGTGCGTTTCAGAACATTGCGCAAAACCTCTTGGTTGCTGGCCATCATCACGCCCATCCAAAAGAAAACGAAAAAGCGCAACAATGTATATTGCCAAAAAATGGGGCCATGGCTGAGCGGCGTGGTTGGCAAATCCGTTGGTGTGAAATAACTTGCAGTGGCAAAGCCTGCCACCAACAAAATTAATTCAATCATCCGGCGTTCAGCATTGTTGCGAACAAAATAAAGCAGCGTGAAAAACAGTGGTGCCAAAATATAAAACTGCACCTCAATTTCAAGCGACCAACCGGGGCCAAACAGCCGTGGAAACGTGCCATAAATGGGCGAATGAAAATAGAACAGGCTGGCAATCAAACTGGTGGTTAAACTGGCTGGTTCAGCGTTAAATCTATGCACACCATCGGGCACAAAGCCGGTGACTGAAATTAAAATATAAGTGCCAATCAATACGATAAAATAAGGTGGCTCTATGCGTAACAAGCGTCGCAGAAAATAGCTTTTCAAATATGCCCCATCAAACGGCATGGGTTTTTTGCGCAAATATTGTTGGGCGATGATAAATCCGCTCACTGCAAAAAATAAAAATACGCCAGACGACGGCTGCGCCAGAACAAAAAACAACTGTTGTTCAAAGCCCGTGGGCTGGCTGATGGGGGTTTGAAAGCGGATAATGCGTTCAACCATATGGCCGATGATCACCATGAAAATTGCAAAAAACCGCAAGCCATCAATTTCGGGCCGATAGGTGCTGCCGGGGGTTGTATGGCGGCGCAGCTGGGCTGGCAGGTTGGAGGCGAGACGAGCAAATCGAATGATCTATGGCATAGAAAGCAATGAGACAATTCTTTCGTATCGTCAAGTCACAATCAAATGGACGAGGAG
>JANXRO010000199.1 GCA_025356765.1 Hyphomicrobiales bacterium
CCGATCTTTGGCGAAATGCAGCAAGCACTCGATGAAAGTCAGGGCAAGCCTGTCAACATGGGCGCTTATGAACGGTTTGATTTTTATGCCGCCGCCAAACAGTCATTTGCCATTGTGCGCACGTCTGATCCTGGCCCCTATGGTTGCTTTATAATCCGCAAGGGCGTTGTCAGCTAATTCACTGGATTGAAGTTATCGGCGTTGCTTTACGAATGGGCAGGTTCGAGATTTGTAAAAATTCATTGTGGAATTTCAAATGCAAAAAAAGATCAGATAATGCCAGCTTCGTTCGACGTAATTGTCTGCGGCAGTTTGCATCTCGATATCGTGGTGCAATCGCCCAGCCTGCCGCGCATTGATGAAACCGTGGTTGGCAGCGCATGGCGGCAAGTGTGTGGTGGCAAAGGTGGCAATCAGGCTGTGCAGGCCGCCAGAGCTGGTGCCAAAACTGCCATGATCAGCCGCGTGGGCAAAGATGGCTTTGCCGATACGCTGATGCAAAATCTCAAGTCCAGTAACGTGAACACAGATGCGATCAGCATCGATCCCGTGGCAGGCACTGGCATGAGTGTTGCGATACTAAAAGATGATGGAGACTATGGCGCGGTGATTGTTTCAGGGTCTAACCTCAAGATTGATCCGGCCTCACTTTCCACAGAATGGCAAAAGCTTGGCGGCGCAAATGTATTGGTCTTGCAAAATGAAGTGCCGCACCTCGTGAATGTTGCTGTGGCGTTGGCGGCCAAGGCTGATGGAGCAACGGTTGTTTTTAATGCCGCCCCGGTGCGCGAGGTTGGCCAAGATCTCTTGTCATTGGTTGATGTTTTGATCGTCAACCGTGTCGAAGCTGAAGACATGTCTGGCGTTGCGGTTCACAATCGTCAATCCGCCATTGCCGCGTTGCCTGCTTTGCGAAAACTTGCAAAATCAATTGTCATAACCTTAGGCGCTGAAGGGCTTGTGGTAAGGGACGCAGGCCAAACGGTTGAGATCGCTGCCCAAGCTGTCAAAGTCGTATCCACGCATGGGGCCGGAGATTGTTTTGTGGGCACCTTGGCACAGCAATTGTCACAAAGTGCGGGTCTGGTTGAAGCCTGTCGTGCCGCCAATCGACGCGCCGCTGAATTTGTCTCGGGACAGTAGCTAAGTCCACCGATTTTGGTGCGAATTTGAAATTCAAGACCCAAAAAACACCATATCGCACTGCACAATTATCAAAATTCTTGTGAAGTTTACTCTCTGGCTTCACGGATCAGCATGGAATCATCAAAGTCATATCGCTGATAATTGGTGACTATTCTCACTATTGTCGTGAAGTTTCGACAAAAACTTTTAGAAATCAATTTTTTTGAAGAATCTACTTTACAGAATTGTTTTATAAAATGAAGTTAAGGAGAAGAAAGGTGCAAATGAACCACTCCAGCCAAATAATTTCGAACCGGTATGCGGCCCGTCTAAATTCATTCAGAATGGGGATGGGTCAAGGCAGCCCGACACAGCGCACCGGTGTTCTGGGGCTTCTTGAGCGTGCCGCCCAAGTCAAAGGCCTGAATGCGGTCGATTTGAATTTTCCTGATCATTGTGCCGACGTCTCGACATCAGACTTGAAGTCAACGTTGGGTGATCTTGGTCTTTCAATCAACGGCTTTGCGATGCGCTATTACAGCGATCCCGGTTTTAAAATCGGTGCCTTTACCAACCCAGATGCAAAACTGCGCCGCTTGGCCATTGACCAAACCAAACGTGGCATTGATCAGATGGTGGAGCTTGGCGGCTCACTGATGACGCTGTGGATGGGGCAAGATGGTTTCGACTATTCATTCCAGGTTGATTACGCCCAGCTGTGGGATCTTACGCTGGAAGCCATGGCCGAAGTTGCCGACCACAACAAGGCCTGCGAGATAAGCATTGAATACAAACCCAATGAGCCGCGCAGTTTCAGCCTGATGCCAGACATTGGCACAACGCTTTTGGCCATCAATCAGATAGGCCGCAACAATGTGGGTGTTACGTTGGATTTTGCCCACGTGCTTTATGCAGATGAGATGCCGGCATATGCCGCAGGTTTGGCCGCACGCAGTTCCAAACTGTTCGGCGTTCACTTGAATGATGGATATGGCAAGCGAGATGATGGCC
>JANXRO010000218.1 GCA_025356765.1 Hyphomicrobiales bacterium
TGGTGTCGGTATTGCATTGGGATTGGGTTTGGCCAGGCTTGCTGCGGGTTATTCCCGACAGATCATTCAGATTGGTGGCGGCGCAATGACGTTTGCTGGACTTGGCATTCTGACTGGCTATTTATAAGCGAAAAATAAAAGGGAAATAAAAAAGGGAAATAAAAAAAGGGCGGATCAACACCGTCCCTTTTTAATAATTAACAATTTCAATTGAGCCCTTGCCTCATAACGTTACACGAAGTAGCTCTTGGCCGAGGAAGTCTGTTTTGCTTGAAACGCCCGGCAGAGCAAAGAAATATCCGCCACCAAAAGGCTTGATATATTCTTCGAGCGGCTCACCAGACAAACGCTGCTGCACAGCAATGAAGCCGTTGTCGAGATCTGCTTGATAGCAGATGAAAAGAAGACCGGTGACCGCCGTTTCGGGCGATGTGGCAAAATCGGGTTCATCAAATTCATGGGTCTTGCCCAAAGGCGTTATCGAACTGGGGCAGCAGACCCTTGCGCCATCCTCCTCGTCTGCGATCCAACCTCGTCGACACAAAGAGAAAAGTAACGGCAACAAAATGCGTCTGCCCAACTTTATGGATTCCTTATGTGTAGCATAGCAATTCCGCATGGCAACCTTATGCCGTGCAGCGCATCATATTGAATGAGTTTTCCAATTGGAGCCATTCATGTTTGACCTAATCTTTCTAGTCCTCGGCGTCGGTTTGTTTTTTCTGGCTGCTGCCTATGTTCACTTTTGCGATCAGTTGTGAGGCGATCATGGCAGAAGCATTCATCGGCCTCATCGTGGCAATCGGCCTTGGGGCCTATCTGGTTCACGCCCTGCTGCATCCCGAGAAATATTAATTCAACAATTCAATAAAGGTGACGCCATGACATTTGTCGGTTGGTCTCAAATCGTAATTTTGCTCACACTGGTAACACTGGGTTCCTTAGTTTTGGGCAAGTACATGGCCGCAGTTTTTACGAACAAGCCAACGGTGTTGGCACCGATCGTCGGGCCATTGGAGCGCAGCATCAACAGGTTGGCCGGAGTTTCACTCGATGGACAAAGCTGGCAAGCCTATGCGCTTGCCATGCTCGCCTTCAATGCTGTGGGTTTTGTTGTTCTTTATGGTCTTATGCGTTTGCAGGGCATCTTGCCTTTAAACCCACAAGGCTTTGCCGCTGTTTCTGAAGCGTTGTCGTTCAATACTGCGATGAGCTTTGTCACCAACACCAACTGGCAGGCCTATGCTGGTGAATCCACAATGAGCCATTTTGTGCAAATGGCAGGCTTTACTGTTCACAACTTTTTGTCTGCGGCCACGGGCATTGCCCTTGCTGTCGCTTTCACCCGTGCCTTCGCACGAAGTTCCGCTTCCACAATTGGTAATTTCTGGGATGATTTGGTGAAGTCCACGCTCTACGTTTTGTTGCCTTTGTCTATCATTGTGGCGCTGGCCTACATGGCCTTGGGTATTCCGCAAACGTTGCAGGGGTCTGTTGTTGCAACCACTCTCGAAGGTGTGCAGCAAACAATTTCCTTTGGGCCTATCGCCAGCCAAGAAGCCATCAAACAACTGGGCACCAATGGCGGTGGTTTCTTGAACGCAAACTCTGCGCATCCCTTCGAAAACCCCTCGGCGTGGTCAAATTATCTTTCGATTTTTGCCATGCTTGTGGTGTCTGGCGCTATGCCCTTCATGTTTGGGAACATGGTGGGCGATAAACGCCAAGGCCGCGCTTTGTTTATCACCATGGGCATATTTATTGTGGTCGGTACGGGCCTTGTTTATTGGGCGGAAACCGCAGGCAATCCGATCATCCAAGCCTTGGGCGTTGATCCATCATTGGGTAATATGGAAGGCAAGGAACTTCGTTTCGGACAGGCCATGTCGGCACTCTTTGTGGTGGCCACCACCGGGCTTTCCTGCGGTGCGGTTAACGCGATGCATTCTTCGCTCACACCTTTGGGCGGTCTGGTCCCGCTGTTTATGATTCAACTGGGTGAAGTTCTCCCTGGTGGAGTTGGCTCTGGGCTTTACGGTATTCTGGTGATTGCTGTGCTGACTGTGTTCATCGCAGGCCTGATGGTGGGGCGCACACCGGATTACTTGGGCAAGAAAATTGAAGCCAAGGAGATGAAACTTGCGATGTTGGCGCTGCTGATATTGCCACTGGTTATCTTGGGCTTCAGCGCAGTTTCGGCCATGCTTCCCGCCGCGCTTAGCAGCCTTGCCAATGCTGGCCCCCACGGCCTGACAGAAATTCTCTATGCCTATTCATCTGCCGCGGGCAACAATGGTTCGGCCTTTGCTGGTCTTAACGCCAACACCGATTGGTATAATGTCACACTCGGCATTTCGATGTTCCTTGGGCGCTTTGCCTATATCGTGCCGATGTTGGCAATTGCTGGATCTCTTGCGGCCAAAACTAAAGTTCCTGCATCGTCCGGCAGTTTTCCAACCCACGGCACAATGTTTATTGCGCTGTTGACTGGCGTCATCTTGATCCTTGGCGGTTTGCAATATTTCCCATCGCTCGCATTGAGCCCCATCGTTGAACATTTCCAGATGCTCGGCGGCCAAACATTTTAATCGGAGTCAAACATGACACACGAAACAACTGCTCCCGCACTTTTCAATGGTGCGATACTTTTCCAAGCCATCAAAGATGCTTTGGCCAAACTCAATCCAAAAACATTAGCGCGCAACCCAGTGATTTTTGTCACTGAAGTTGTGGCCGCATTGGTGACTGCATTTTGGTTGCGGGATCTTTTTGGCCAGACTGGTACAGCATGGTTTTCAGGGCAGATCGCCGCGTGGCTGTGGTTCACAGTTTTATTTGCCAACTTTGCCGAAGCCGTCGCCGAAGGAAGAGGCAAGGCCCAAGCAGAAGCCTTACGGCGCACGCGCACTGATACCATGGCCAAACGCCTCATCATTCCTGAAAGCAATGACCGTGTTTTCAGCATGGTTTCGGCATCAAAGCTGTATCCCGGTGATCTTGTATTGGTTGAGACTGGTGACGTCATTCCAGCCGACGGTGAAATTGTTGAGGGCATTGCATCCGTCAACGAATCCGCAATCACCGGAGAGTCAGCACCCGTCATCCGCGAGTCTGGTGGAGATCGTTCTGCTGTCACAGGCGGCACCACAGTTTTGTCAGATTTGATCAAAGTGAAAATTACGGCGGCCCCGGGCAACACATTTATCGACCGCATGATTGCATTGGTTGAAGGGGCAGAGCGCAAGAAGACACCCAATGAACTAGCACTTTCCATCTTGCTGGCAGGCCTTACGCTTATATTCTTGATTGCCGTTGTAACCCTTTGGGGTTTGGCTGGCTATTCTGGAACTACGCTTTCGATCACCGTTCTTGTGGCCCTTCTCGTCACACTTATTCCAACAACAATTGGAGGATTGCTTTCTGCAATAGGCATTGCGGGAATGGATCGCCTCATCCGCTTCAATGTGATTGCTACGTCGGGCCGTGCAGTCGAGGCCGCTGGCGATGTGGACACGCTGTTGCTCGACAAGACTGGAACAATTACTTATGGCAATCGCCTTGCAACCGCCTTCATTCCTGTTTCAGGCGTTACTGAAAAGCAACTTGCAGAAGCGATTTTGATGGCATCACTTTCTGATGAAACGCCCGAAGGTCGATCAATTGTGGCGCTCTGCAAGGGAAGCCATGGCTTGGTAGAACCCGGCATGGCTGGAAAGAATTCAGAGATCATTGCATTTTCAGCATCCACGCGAATTTCAGGAATTGATTTTGCCACACGCAAAATTCGCAAAGGTGCGGTTGATGCCATTCTCAAATATGCTGGGCTTGACGCAAAAAATGCGCCATCCGAATTTATGCAAACTGTAGAGCGCATCTCACGCACTGGCGGCACACCCCTTGGTGTGGCCGAAAATGGAACGTTGCTGGGCGTCATTCATTTAAAAGACGTGGTGAAACCAGACATCAAAGAACGGTTCAATGCTCTGCGCGCCATGGGCATTCGCACTGTCATGGTCACCGGTGATAACCCGATTACGGCTGCAACGATTGCGTCGGAAGCCGGCGTTGACGACTTCATTGCCGAGGCCACACCGGAAGATAAACTCGCCTATATCCGCGAGGAACAAAAATCTGGCCGCATGATTGCGATGTGTGGTGATGGCACCAATGATGCGCCAGCACTTGCCCAAGCCGATGTTGGCGTTGCCATGCAATCTGGCACCCAAGCGGCGCGCGAAGCTGGCAACATGGTTGATCTTGATTCCAACCCCACCAAACTGATTGAAATTGTGGAGATTGGGAAGCAATTGTTGATGACGCGAGGTTCTCTCACCACGTTTTCAATTGCCAATGATGTTGCTAAATATTTTGCCATCATTCCTGCTTTGTTTGTAGCAACATATCCTCAGCTCAACGCATTGAATGTGATGCACTTGGCCTCGCCGCAGAGCGCCATTCTTTCGGCAATTATTTTCAATGCTTTAATCATCATTGCGCTCATCCCCTTGGCGTTGAAAGGCATCTCCTATCGCCCTGTTGGTGCATCAGCGCTGCTTCGTCGCAATCTACTGATATATGGCTTGGGCGGGCTGGTGGTTCCGTTCATCGGCATCAAGGCTATCGATCTTATCGTTGCCAGTTTACATTTGGCATAAGGAGAATTTCATGTTGTCTTATCTTCGTCCGGCATTTTTAATGCTCATCATTATGACGCTTTTAACAGGCCTTGCTTACCCGCTTGCAATTACGGGCATTGGTCAACTGGCCTTCTCCAACCAAGCCAACGGCAGCGCCATAGCTCTTAATAACAAAGTGGTTGGATCAGAACTGATTGGTCAGGCTTGGTCATCTGATAAATATTTCTGGGGCAGGCCCTCTGCTGCTGGCAAAGGCTATGACGCGGCCGCATCATCAGGTTCTAATTTGGGGCCAACTTCCAAAGCCCTGATGGAGCGCATTATGGCAGATGTCAAAAAGTTGAACCCATCAAACGGAGCCAATCCCTTGCCAGCTGATGCTGTAACCGCGTCTGCCAGCGGACTTGATCCTCACATCTCACCCGCATTTGCACTTTTGCAGATTGCCCGCATTGCCAAATCTCGCGGCATTGCTGAACCACAACTTAGCGCACTTGTTGCAACCCATATCGAAAATCCAGTGTTGGGAATTTTTGGTGAACCCCGCATCAATGTTTTATTGCTCAATTTGGCACTGGATGGTTTAACCTCACCCAATGGCTGAAATCGGCGATAAGCGTCCGTCTGCGGACGTATTTCTCGGGCTTGCTGCAAATGAAAAGCGCGGCAAGCTTAAGATATTTATCGGAGCATCACCTGGTGTTGGAAAAACCTATGCTATGCTATCGGGTGCCCACCGCGTAAAAAAAGAAGGGCGAGATGTGATCGTCGGCGTGGTTGAAACTCATGGCCGCTTAGAAACCGCAGCACTGCTTGATGGCCTTGAAGTGTTGGCCCGCAAAGCCATCACTTATCGTGGTCATGCCTTGATGGAATTTGATTTGGATGCGGCTCTTGCTCGCAAACCAGATTTGATCATTGTTGACGAACTGGCCCACAGCAACGCGCCGGGTTCGCGCCACCCGAAACGCTATCAAGATGTTGATGAATTGCTCAGCGCGGGGATCAATGTTTGGACCGCGTTAAATATCCAACACATAGAAAGCCTTTCAGATGTTGTAGCCACCATCACCGGCGTTAAAGTGCGTGAACTTGTGCCCGACACGATGATTGAAAATGCCGCTGATGTTGTGATGGTGGATATTACACCCGATGAATTGATCCAGCGTCTCAAAGAAGGCAAAGTTTATCTTCCCGAAAATGCCACGCGGGCGGCCAACAACTTTTTACAAGTTGGCAATCTTACCGCCTTGCGTGAACTTGCCTTGCGCAGAACGGCCCAACGTGTTGACGAGCAGATGGTGGACTATCTGCGCCAGCATGCCATCGAAGGGCCCTGGCCCACAGCTGATCGGAT
>JANXRO010000237.1 GCA_025356765.1 Hyphomicrobiales bacterium
CCAATTTCAGTTGAACCTGTAAATGTCAAAGCCCGCACGATGGGGTTTGATGTCATCTCAGCGCCAATTTCAGAGGCTTTGCCGGTGATCACTGAAAACACGCCTGCTGGAATGCCCGCGCGTTCAGCCAATTCAGCCAAGGCCAAAGCGGAAAGCGGTGTTTCAGCTGCTGGCTTGCACACAAATGCGCAGCCCGCCGCCAATGCAGCGCCCGCTTTGCGCGTAATCATGGCATTGGGGAAGTTCCACGGCGTAATGGCGGCCACAACACCAATGGGTTGCTTGATGACGATGGCGCGATTATTGGCCCAAGGCGAAGGGATGGTTTCGCCATAAATGCGTTTGCCTTCTTCGGCGAAAAATTCAACGAAACTTGCACCATAGGAAATTTCGCCACGGCTTTCGCCCAAGGGCTTGCCTTGCTCGGCTGTCATAATTTGAGCCAAGTCTTCTTGGTTATCCATCATCAGGTTAAACCATTTGCGCATAATTCCGGCGCGTTCTTTGGCGGTTTTCTTGGCCCAAAGCTTTTGGGCAATTTCTGCGCCTTCAATGGCGGCCTTGGTTTCTTTAGTGCCAAGCTTGGGCACGGAACCGATCACGCGTTCATCAACCGGATTGGTGACAGCAATAGTGGATGCACCAGCCACCCATTGGCCGTTGATATAGCATTTGTCTTTCAGAAGGGACTTATCCTTCAAAATTTCCGATAGGTCTTTGGTTTTTTGCATGTCCATGGCGAAACTCCTTGCTTGGCTTTGGGGGCGGCTTAGCATAGTGATTGCCCACATACAAACGGGCCACAATAATAGGATACGCGATGCCAGTTGAAGCATTGATTTTTGATTTGGATGGAACTTTGGTCGACACAGCGCCAGATTTGCTGGGGGCCACCAACCATGTGTTAAACTTGGTGGGGCGCGAACCTCTTAGTTATCAGATGCTGCGCCAATTTGTGGGCCATGGGGCCATGGATTTGTTGCGCCGAGGGCTTTTAGCCACTGGTGGGCCGTTGGAAGATGCTGAGTTAAAGCGCTTGCATGCAGAATTTTTGCGCTATTATGGCGAGCATATTGCGGAAAAAAGCATTGTGTTTCCGGGCCTGATTGCCGTGCTCGATAAGGCCCAAGCCCGTGGTTTAAAAATGGGTGTGTGCACCAACAAGGTTGAAAACCTGTCGCGTAAACTGCTGGATGAAATTGGTTTGGCAAAATATTTTGGTGCCGTTGTGGGCGGCGACTCACTGCCATTGATGAAACCAGATCCTGCGCCCTATTTTGAAGTGGCAAGATTGTTGGGTGTTGATGGCATGCAGACAATGATGTTTGGCGACAGTGTCACAGATATCAAAACCGCGCAAAATGCAGGCGTTCCTGTCATCGCCGTTTCATTCGGTTATACCGATCAACATGTTTCGAATTTTAAACCAACCCATGTGATTGATCATTATGATGAAGCCTGGGCCTTGGTTGAAAACATGTTGTAAAATGAAACATTATCTTTACCGGCATCAACCCAAACCCATTTTGCGGGCCATTGTTTTGGCTGGCATTGGCACAAGCTTGGCGGTTGCCATCCTTGCCGCAATTTCACAATTTGGCAGCATATCACTTTTGGTGGCACCCTTTGGCGCCACGTGTGTGTTGTTGTTTACAGCCCATTCAAGCCCCTTGTCTCAACCCATCAACGTAGTAGGCGGACATTTTGTTTCTGCTTGTGTGGGCTTCTTGTGCCACATTATTTTGCCCAGCAATTTTGTGATGGATGGATTAGCCGTTGGCTTGGCGGTTATGGCCATGATGGCCTTGCGCGTTGTACATCCGCCAGCCGGGGCCACAGCTATGATTGCATATTTTAACACAACAAGTTGGATGTTTTTGTTTTTTCCAATTTTAATTGGCAGCATTGTTTTGGTGGGCTTGGCCATGGTTTATCATGCCGTGACAAAAACTGTTTATCCCTTGATCTTGCCGAAAAATTAGTTATCGCCAACCCCACGCATCGGCTTGTTTTAAACAATCATGCCACGGCAAAATAGATGTGGTAGTGGCTTGTGAACGAAGTGACGTTGCGGCACTGGAATGGGCAAGTTTCAAACTTTGCATGATGGGCCAAGCTTCGTGATGGCCGAATAGAATTCCCGCCGCAAAAGCATCTCCCGCACCATTGGTGCCAAT
>JANXRO010000268.1 GCA_025356765.1 Hyphomicrobiales bacterium
CCAATTGGGCGTTCCACGGCTCGCCCACGCAGAAGGCATCCATGGTGCCCACTTTCATGTTGGCCACCATTTGGGGTGGCGGCACAACGATGGTTTCAACATCGTGGTCTGGGTCTATGCCGGCAGCAGCCAGCCAATAACGCATCCACAAATCATGCGTGCCGCCGGGAAATGTAACAGCAATTTTGGCCATCGCGCCATCAGCCTTTTTCTTGGCGAAGACAGCTTTCAGCGGTGTTGCGTCCACACTAACTTTCAAATCCGCATAGGTTTTGGCGAGCGAAATTCCCTGGCCATTGAGATTGAGGCGCGCCAAAATTTTCATTGGCATGGGTTGTTTGTTTTGGGTGATGGTGCCCAATGTCATCAAATAGGGAATGGGGGTGAGAACATGCGCTCCATCAATGCCACTGCCTTGCGAACCCAGAACCAGATTATCACGCGCCGCGCCCCAAGATGCTTGCTTGAGTACTTCAACACCGCCCATGCCATATTTTTCAAACAGGCCTTTTTCCTTGGCAACAATCAATGGGGAAGAATCTGTCAAAGCAATAAAGCCAAGCTTTGCGGTGTTCACTTCAGGGCCATCTGCGGCCAATGCACCGTAGGGAAGCAATGTGTTGGCAGCACCCAGCAAGGCCGCAGTGGCCGCCGATTTTTTTAAAAATGCGCGGCGTGTGAAAGGATTGTTGGATACTGCTTTGACCATCATCATTTTCCTTTTGCCAAAAGCAAAACGCCGACAAGAACAGCAATCACATTGCAGTCTTGCCGGCGTCATTGCCGGATTCCCATCGAGGGGCTCACAATCATCTCTGCATGAGGCGTGCCAAACGGAAAAAAATTTAAGTCACTATTGTTTTCAATGTGTTATATGAAACCCGATCAGAAAAAATTTAATTGCTGCCGCCATTTCATACAGCACGATGATCAATTATTGTGCAATGCACCAAAAAATGCACTTCGCTTTACATAATCTTCAATGGCATCAGGATTGAAGGTTATCATGTCAAAAAAACCTCCTGTGTTGAGTCCTGGTAACCCGCCTTCAATTTTTGCATCTTGATCGGGCAGTACAGCCGCGGTGCCTATAAGCGCGCCACGATAAATATCTGGCCGATAGCTTGCTTTGGCAATCACCATATTTTCTGACGTGAGCGCAATGTGTTGCCACCTTGCCATTTGTGAATAGAACCACAAGGCGTGGCTTTGCCAAGGGAAGTTTGCTGAAGACTCATAGAATTGTATGAAGTCTTGGCGAGGAATGTCATCAATCAACCTGCCCTCAAGGCTGCGTAACAGAATCTTTTCATTGAGATTTAGGTACGACGGCTGTGCCAGCATCCCCGCCAAGGTTTCTCTGTTTTCAATTGTTGCACACCAGATCGCACTTTTATGGAGCGCGCGCAAAAGTCTGTTTAACGTTTCAGAATTTTGTTCAGCCCATTTTTGCGTCATGCCTAAAACTTTTTCTGGGCTCGACCGCCAAATGGCAGATTTCGTGGTGACAACTTTTCCATGGCCTGCAGCTACAGCAACGCTGTTCCAAGGCTCTCCCACACAAAAGCCGTCTATTGCGCCCGATGCTAAGGCATCAGCCATAAGCCCCGGTGAAACAATGGTGATGTTTACATCCTTTGTGGGATTGATGCCTGATGCCGCCAGCCAATAGCGCAATTCAAAAGAATGGGCGGAATGGCTGTGAACAACAGCCAGTGTTATGGGCGATCGATTTAGCAATACTTGGTGAAGTGCTTGGCCGTTGGCTTTTGCATCGCCCAGTTCATTTGCGCCTTGCTTTAACATGGCTTGCCAAAGGGCATTTGAAACTGTGACAGCGTTGCCGCCCAAGCCCAATGCGAAAGGCGCAATCATTTTTACCGATAAAGGTGAAAGCCCTAGGTTCTGTGCAATTGGCATGGGTGCCAACATATGGGCCACATCAAGCTGCCCAACAGAAACGCGGTCTCGTACATTGGCCCATGATGTTTCACGCATAAGGTGCAGATTGATATTTTCTTCTTCAGCAAATCCCAACTCGGCAGCCGCAATCACTATTGATGCGTCGAGCAAGGGCAAGAAACCAGCGCGCACAGCTTTCATTTTTTGCCCTTTTCTTTGGAACGCGCCGATTGGACAACGGCATCTGCAATGGCAGCAACCTTTCGCCCTTGTTGCATGGCGGTTTTGCGCAACATTACAAAGGCTTCGCTTTCTGATATTGCATAGGCTTGCATCAAAACACCTTTGGCGCGATCAACGGATTTGCGCTCATCCAGCGCTTGAACCGCTTCATCACGCTCAAGGCGAATTTTTTCAAATGCCTTGAACCTGGCAATGGCCAGATCAAGAATGGGCTTAACCCGTTCTTGTTTTAACCCGTCTACAACATAGGCCGAAACACCGGCTTCAATTGCGTCAAACATGGATTGCTCACTTGATTGATCAACAAACATGGCAATGGGTTTCTGGATGGCTTTTGATATCCTGAACATGTGTTCTAAAAAGTCTCGATTCGGATTACCCAAATCCATCACAATGACATCTGGCGAGATTTCTTCGATGCGGCTTACCAACCCATTCAGCTGGGACACAATGATAACCTGGTTATGGCCAGCATCGCGCAAACCACGCTCTATCAGCGTTGCACGTTCGTGGCTTTCGTCGATAACCAAAATGGCAAGCTGGGCGACAGGCATATTTTAATGATGCAACGCATCAATTCAGTTTGCAATGCAATATAACTATATTATCAACGCAAAGGATCTGGCTTAGATCCGACAGAAAGCCACTTTAAATTGGAAAAGCTTAATCGCATTACGCTGTTGGATGATCGGCACCGGCCTAAAGCTCAAAAAGTTGAAGGCCTAAGCATCACCCAGCGCCGACAAGGAAGGCGGCTTGGGCTTTATCATAACCTGCACCGCGAACAACTGCAGAATGTGAGTGATGTGATGGCGCAGGTTGCTGCGGGCACATCGGATGCGACAACACTTGGTACGATAATATCCGATCTGCAAATGAAAACTAATTTTCAAGCCTTTGGAAACCTGTGCGGGCAGGAATGTGAAATGTTAAGTTTTCATCATGATGCCGAAGAACAGATGATGTTTCCGGCGCTGAATCGAGGCGGCGATGAGGCTCTGCGTGAAGTTGTGGCCCGGTTGGCGGCAGAGCATGTTGTGGTGCATGACTTGATTATGGAGTTGGAACAGTGTGCACAAATTTTGATTGCCGTGCCATCAGCTGACAATTTCGCAGCAACGCAAGCAAGCTTTGCTGATCTTGATCGCTGCGTGCGATCACATTTTGGCTATGAAGAAACTGAATTGGAAGACGCGTTGAGCGTTATTGATATCGGAATTTAACGCTTTTTGCGGGTTTTGATGGTTTTCAGCAAGTCTTTTAATGTTCCAGCCATCTCCGCTGGGTTTTCATTGAATTGTTGAACACTCAAGCGGATTGCCGCCAAACGCTGTTCATGTTTTTCTTGTTGGCGCAACCAAAGCCTGAATGCTTCGCGCATGATTTCACTGGCAGAAGCAAATTCCCCCGAAGCCATGCGTGCTTCCAGCACACGTTTCATAGACGGCGTTATGGTGATGGAAATTTTTTCTGCGGGTGAGTCAGCCATGGTGGGAGAATAGCGCAGCAGATAGGATCGTCAACGCCAAAGAGAGACTAGGTGAAGCATTCAATCTGCATTAGCAAACACAAAACCCGCCGTTCCATTTGTGGAGCGGCGGGTTTTGGTTTTGAACGAAGTAAACTTCCAAGGGAACAGTTCTGCATCGTTGCAAAGTTTAACAAACAACTTTGAGAGGTACGATGTGGGAGTGCCAATAAATTCAACCATAAGCTTCACGAATTGCGCAAACGGGCAAGTTGAAAAGATGGGAGGTGGCATCTCATCTTGGAGTTGAGCATTTAATCCGCGAAAAACTAAATCTGTTGCAACCGAAAGTCCATATTGAACCGCTGGGTTTTGATATAGTATGCAATGGGGACGGCATTGATATATGAGTATACATTCGATTTTTGCCGCTAACTTGCGAAGTAAGTGTGCCGAATATGGCACCATTGCCGACGTTTGCCGTGATATCGGAATAAACCGTCAACAATTTAATAAATACTTGGCAGGCACAAGCTTTCCAAACGCTGTTACCTTGCGCAACATCTGCAAAATATTAGACGTTCAGGAACAGTCGCTTTTTGCTACAGATCTAATAGCAGGCCAAAATCCTAAAGCCGCAATCAAAGCAAGTCGGCCGGGTCTATTAGGAATTTTGCCTCTTCAAAAACGCGGTTTTGATTTTATTGTACCTGATTTGGCACTCGGTTTTTACTATTGTTATTTTCCACTTCCCAATGTTTCGGGCATGTTGGTGCGAAGTCTTATTTTAGTTGTCCTTGATGGTAAACAGAAGGAATTTATCAGGCTTACCCGACTTCAATCGCCAGGCGAAAGTAAACGTCCTCTACTTGGCGGACGCCACAACGGAATTGTTTGTGCAAACAATTCTGAAATATATTTCTTTGGTTTAAATCGACAATCTCCATACCAACTCAGTATGTTGGCTCTCGAGCGAAGACAGGTTTCCAGAGCAGGTGTCTATCGGGGCATGGCCCTCACACAAAATTTTAACGCCTCCACAAACCCCAAAGTATGTATATTTTTGTCAGAGGAGCAGAATAATTCCCGATTATTAATTAGTAGTATTGGCATTGTTCACGAATCCGATCCTTCTGTTGATCCGGCGGTCCGAGCCACTTTGCATTCAACCTAATGGCTTGAGTCTAGTAATCGCTTGGGGCCAGCCTGATTTGGCGTCGCGCTCAGTGTATAAGCTTTTGTTTGATTTTTCTGAGCGAACTGTGGTTGTTGCTGTATGAATCAGCGAAGTGTGCAATTCATAGAACAACAGCGCTAATGAGTTCATTCGTGCACCCTCGGCGGCTGAATGCAAAAACAGCAATTCACGAGCCAAGAAAAGAGCAATATCCTTTCGATCTAAATTAGATTTCCGTAATAATGCCAAGGGGATTTCTCCGGTTTGAGCTTTGGCAAGCAGGGCAAGGCTGTCAACATTGATCAGTCCATCAGCTTCGTCGTTATTTGTGGTGCGGATAATCATTTTTATTCCCTGACTTTCTTTTTGTTTGACCATCGTAACGAACCACAACGAGGCAAAATCAGTAAGTTCTCGCATGCGCGAAGCTAATAACTTTTTCATGGTGCGCGGATTAGCGAAAGGAAATAACAATTTTAAATTGTTCACAATCACGCTCTACCTCACGTTGGTTGTACCCGAGATGGGTTGTTATAACCTTTAGTGGCAACGAATCATTTGATTGCAACCTAAAGGAAATTTGATCATGAATAACAACGTAAATGTGGCCCACGATCTTAGCAAAGTGTTATTGATCGCGAAATCGAACATCACCAAAGTTTCTGTGAAATCGACCGGAATCACCGCGGTTGGACTGTGTTTTGATAAGGTGTGAATTCTCTGGGGTCGGCACGCATGCGTGCCGGCCCCTTTTTCATGGGCTTTAAAATCGGTACTTTTGAAGGATCATAATGCGCATTAAAGCCCCCAAAACGATTGTGACTTTTCCCCGTGACGGTGAAATTTTGGTTTACAATTACCTCACTAAGGATTCGATTACCTGTGCGGCGGGCGATGTATATTGGCTAACCACAGCCTTCAATTGGACAGAAATTGAGGATATTGTTAACACCCACCCACAGTTAGAGCCACAATCAGTCCGGGCCGTTCTGCAAACGTTGATTGAAACAGGTATGTTTATTGTGGAGGGGTCTGAACAAGCTCGATTGGTTGAAACCTATGAAAAAACTTGGGAAATTGGTCCCGCAGCCGCGTTATTTCATTTTACGGCAACCGACAATGAGTTTGCCCCTGAAGGCACCTCTGCCGAAGTTCAAAGGCGCCGCGCTGAAATAGATCCCTCACCAATTCTTTTTACGGTTAATTCGAAATCCGCAATAGACCTGCCCCTCTGTTATGGTCATGAACACCAGTCATTGATGAACCTCATGAAAAGACGGCGAAGCAACCGCCTTGTAAAACAGCACTCAATATCACTCGAACAACTAAGCGAATGCCTCTATTCCGGCCTCGGGATTACAGGGTTTGTAAAGACGCAAACTTGCACGCTCCCATTAAAAATGACTCCTTCCGGTGGGGCTCGTAATCCTTATGAAGCCTATGTATGGGTAAGAAAAGTCATCGGCATTACAGCCGGTCTATACCATTATTCAGCACTCGAACACACTCTAGAAAAATTAGTCTCTGAAACCAACCTATCACCCAGCCAGCTCATGGCTGGTCAGGAGTGGACGAACGACATGAGCGCAGTTATTTTTCTTGTCGCGGATCTGAAGCGAACAACTTGGAAATATTGCGACACCAATGCATACCGTGTTGTGCTGATCGAAGCGGGACATATCGCACAGAACATTATGTTAACCTGCACCAACCATGACCTAACCGCGTGTTCAACCGCAGCATTGTGCCATTCGGAAATTTCAAGAGTATTTTCTCTGGATTCTCTAACCAAAATGCCACTCTATGCATTAACGCTTGGCCACCCTGAAGTCACCGCAGATACTTATGTTGAAATCGACACCGTAAAGCGCCAACTTACAGCATAATCAGCCCCAAAACACAAAACCCGCCGTCCAGTTAAGGAGCGGCGGGTTTTGGTTTTTAATCTTGAATGAAGTTGTTTTTGTCTTTTGCAGGCCTGGCAGCGACCTACTCTTCCACGTCTTAAGACGAAGTACCATTGGCGCTGGGGTGATTTACGGCCGAGTTCGGGATGGGATCGGGTATGGACGCCCCGCCAAAGCCACCAGGCCGGCGAAAGACAAAAACGGGTTAAGCGATTTCTAAAAACCGCTAACAAAGCACAAAATCGAGGTCGTTCAGACCCACGTCTGAACATCTTATAAGTTTTTCACATTTCTTGCTTATCTCGGTGGCGTATCACAACGCCTTATCGATGAACACCGATAATGAGAATAATCAAGCCATTCGAGCTATTAGTACCGGTAAGCTGCAAGCATTACTGCTCTTCCACACCCGGCCTATCAACGAGGTCGTCTTCCTCGGCTCTCAAGGGAATTCTTGTTTTGAGGTGGGTTTCCCGCTTAGATGCCTTCAGCGGTTATCCCGTCCACACATAGCTACCCTGCACTGCGACTGGCGTCACAACAGGTCCACCG
>JANXRO010000305.1 GCA_025356765.1 Hyphomicrobiales bacterium
AAATGCTGGTGCGTGATTGTGAATGCGGCGTGGCAAAGCCATGAAGCAGATTTTTAAACGCTTCGGGTCGCCAAAATTGATGCGCCAAGCGCCTGCTCCAACGCTCTGGCATATGTGTGTCGGCAAGCAAACTGGCAAACAGGCCCACATCACCCAAGGTTACTTTTAAGCCTGATGCCCCAGCCGCTTCCAAAGCAGAAATGGCCAATTTCAAAATCCGTGCTTCGGCATGAACTGCATCAGCAGCGGCGAACCATTCCAAGCCCGCTTGGGTAAATTCTTGAGGGGAAAGCTTTTCATCGGGAAAGCGAAACGCCGGGCCCAGATAAGAATATCGCGCCTCGGCTTCAGGCTTTGCCGCATGGCTTAAATGGAACCGACACGCAGGCACAGTTAAGTCTGGCCGCAAGCAAAGCTCTTGGCCCTCAGGATCATTAAACACAAAGGTGCGGGCGCGAATATCTTCGCCAGAGCGTTCCAGAAAAATATCAGCAGGCTGAATAATATCAGGCGCAATCTGCTCAAACCCAGCGCGTTCAAACACCGCCATGATGGCCGCGTTCTGCCGCTCAAGCACGGCGCGCTGCTGCGAAGTACGGCCCGCCATCTAAACGCCCTCACCCGCTTGCGGGAGAGGGAAGGGGCCCATCACAAAGTGATGGGAAGGGTGAGGGGCACGCCACGGAACAAGGCCCCTCACCTTTCCCACTATGCTTTGAAAAGCGAGCCCCTGTCCTCTCCCGCAAGCAGGCGAGGACAATTTCGCAAACCTTCTCATCCCAACATCTTCTTCACGTGTGCCACCATATCAGCCTCGGGCACTGTTACTTGCGCCAGGCGCTGGCTGGCATATTCTTCGCGGCTTTCAATGGTGCTGGCAAGTTCTGAACCCAAGCGTAAATCCTTGATGGTCACTTTCCGAACATTCGGATCCAATGTCACTTCGCCATTGGCATCCTTGATTTCATCACCACCTTGAATGATAACCAAAGGTGCGCCACGCTTATCGGCATATTTCATCTGCTTGCCGAAGTTTGATGTGCCGATATACATTTCGGCGCGAATGCCTTCATTGCGCAACATTTGCACAAGGCGCCAATAATCGCCCTGCCTGTCCTTATCCATCACGGTTACAATAACGGGTGCCAGCGTATCTTGCGTTGCGGCCTTGCCCACCAATTTCAGCGCGGAATAGAGCCTCGACACGCCGATGGAAAACCCTGTGGCTGGCGTTTGTTGGCCAGTGAACCGCGCCACCAGATCATCGTATCGCCCACCGCCACCAACCGAACCAAACCGAACCGGATTGCCCTTCTCGTCTTTGGTTTCCATAAGAAGTTCGCATTCGAAAACTGGGCCGGTATAGTATTCGAGGCCACGGATGACGGTAAAATCAACTGTGATACGGTCAGAATCAAAACCACTTTGTTTCACAAACGATTGAATTTGCGCGAGTTCTAATAACCCTTCAAACAGTTTGCCACCAGCCATCCAAAAAGCGAATTTTCCATTGTGCTCAAACTGAGAAGGAAGCTTAACGACGAGGTCATGTTCCTGACTTGGTTGGATATAAGAGCCACCTTCGCCAGGCTTCAAATCGCGTTTCTGAAAAATCTTAGTGCCCAAGAATGAAAGAAGCGCATCAATTTGTTCTTCATTCAGACCAGCACCTTTAGTAAAATCTCCGCTCTCGTCTTTTCTTCCCGTACCAAGTAATAAAGTGACACCGCTATCCCCTAGCTTATCTCGCTTGTCTAGCGCACGCATAACAGTCAACTTCTGAGACTGATCGGAAATGCCGACAACATCCATCAAACCATCGAGCACCTTACGATGATTGATGCGCAACACATATTGCCCTTTGGGTATCCCCAGCGCTTCCATCGTATCCGCTGCCATCATGCACACTTCGGCATCGGCGGCGGGCGACGATGAACCCACTGTATCCGCATCAAACTGCATGAACTGGCGGAACCTGCCGGGCCCAGGCTTTTCATTGCGGAAGACCCAACCCTGCCGATAGGAACGAAACGGCATTGGCAACTGCTGGTTATTTTCCGCATAAAACCGCGCCAAGGGTGCGGTTAAATCATAGCGTAAGCTCAACCACTGTTCATCTTCATCTTGAAATGAAAACACACCCGCATTGGGCCTGTCTTGATCAGGCAAAAACTTGCCCAAAGCATCGGTATATTCAATGAAGGGTTGTTCAATGGGCTCAAACCCATAGGATTCATAAACCCGTTGGATGGTGGCCAACATGGCTCTTGTGCCACGAATTTCATCGGCATCAATATCACGAAACCCCTTGGCCACGCGGGCCTTGGGGCGGGAAGGTTTGTTGTCTTTGCTCATAAGCGGGCTTCTAGCCGCTTCATTTGTCGCGCACAACCTTTTGCCGTTGCGTGCCCAAGCCTTCGATGCAAATCACCATTTTGTCGCCGGGCTTTAAATATTGCGGCGGCTTCATGCCCATGCCCACGCCGGGCGGCGTGCCCGTGGTGATAATATCACCCGGATGCAGCGTGAAAAACTGGCTGAGATAGGCCACCAGATAAGCCACACCATAAACCATGGTTTTGGTGTTGCCATCTTGCACACGCTTTCCATTCAGCTCCAGCCACATGTGCAAGTTCTGTGGGTCTTTCACTTCATCGCGCGTAACCAGATAAGGCCCGATGGGGCCAAACGTGTCGTATGATTTGCCCTTGGTCCATTGGCCATGGCGTTCAGTTTGAAAGGCCCGTTCTGAAAGATCGTTAATGGTGCAATAGCCCGCCACATGTTTTAGCGCATCAGCTTCCTTAATATTCTTGGCCTTGCGCCCGATGATCACTCCCAATTCCACTTCCCAGTCTGACTTCTCAGATTTTGGTGGAATGGTAATCGTGTCATTGGGCCCGCACACACAGCTTACTTGTTTGGTGAACACAATGGGTTCTGGCGGAACCGTCATGCCAGATTCAGCGGCATGATCAGAATAATTAAGGCCAATGGCGATGAATTTTTGCGGGTTGGCAACGCAAGCGCCAATGCGCGGCTTGCCTTTAACCAGTGGCAATTTTGCCAGATCAAGCTTTTTCAATTTGGCAAGGCCAGCAGACGTGATGGCAGCGCCATCCAAATCAGCAATCACTTTATGCAGTGAGCGGATCTTGCCATCCTTGTCCAAGATGCCAGGTTTTTCTTTGCCCTTGGGGCCATAGCGAAGAAGTTTCATGTCTCGTCCCACTGATGTGCTGAAGCGTGCCAGCGCGGTTTATATCCTGAAGCCAAGATGGCAATGATTAAGGGCGGTGTCAAAATTTTAAAATGAGATAATGAATTTATGCAGCCATCATAACCCGCAAAAGACCAGCGCAAAAACCTGTGCCCGCGCTTGGCATAGAACGCACCATCACATTCCGCCATGGCCCCATCTGGTAACACTGACTGAATACCGAATGTGCCGAGCGCACGGCGTTCTTCGTGAAGCGCCCGATCGAACGCGTCAACTTTGCGCCCACCCAAAAATGCTTTCGCTTCTGCTCGACGGCAGAAAAAACATGGCCTGTGCCCGGCACTCAGCGCCGTCACCTCGTCTAAGAAGAACAGCGCTGTATAGCCTTGCCCCATGGGTTCATGGTGTCGGTTTTTCC
>JANXRO010000344.1 GCA_025356765.1 Hyphomicrobiales bacterium
CGCCACCAACACCTTGGTGCGCACTTTGGAAAAGGTTTTGGAACTTGAAAACAAAGACCGAAAGCAACGCCAACTTCGCAGCCGAACCACCGCCAAATTTAATGACTCCCAGCGTGAAGATCTTGCGCGCCGCATTGCAAATCTCGAGCCGGAACAACACCAACCTGAAGGTGGTGAAATCCCTCAGCAAGGAGGCGCTGACGGAATTGATGGAGGATTGGCGTTATTGGGCGAGGGCGGACCAACTTCCGCCCCAGCCTGAAACTTGGCGCAATTGGTTGATCCTCGGTGGCCGTGGTGCTGGCAAAACGCGCGCGGGTGCTGAATGGCTTCACGCCAAAGCGTTGGGCCTATGGGGCAAGCCTGCAAAGCGATTGGCCATTGTCGCGCCCACATTTGCGGAAGCAAGATTGGTGATGATCGAAGGTCAATCTGGCCTTTTAAATTTGGATGGAGATTTATTGCGCCCCGAATTTGAGCCTTCAAAACGTTTGCTCACCTGGCCCAACGGATCTGTGGCGCAAGTGTTTTCAGCAGAAGAGCCTGATGGTTTGCGCGGGCCCCAGTTTGAGGCCGTGTGGTGTGATGAAATCGCAAAATGGAAACATGCCGAAGAAGCGTGGAACATGATGCAGTTTGCCTTGCGTCTTGGGCAAAACCCACAATGCGTGGCCACCACAACGCCAAGGCCCATTCCATTGTTGAAACGCTTGCTGATTGACCCTTCGAGTGTGACGACGAAAGCCACCACATTTCATAATGAAAAAAACCTGGCGCAATCTTTCATCAAAGAAGTTTTGCAACGCTATGGCGGCACAAGATTAGGCCGACAAGAATTAAACGGCGAAATGATAGAGGATGACCCTGACGCTTTGTTCAAGCGCGGCATCATTGAAAAATGGCGCATGAAGGCAGCGCCCGAAATGAAACGCATTGTTGTGGCGGTTGATCCACCCGCTGGCTTTGGCCAGAAGAACAACGCATGCGGAATTGTCTGTGTGGGGTTGGCCGAAGATGGCCGCTGTTATGTGTTGGAAGATGCAACCATGAAACAGGCAAGGCCCGGCCAATGGGCCAAGCGTGTGGTGAATTTATATCATGCGTGGAAGGCCGATCGTGTTGTGGCCGAAGTAAATCAAGGCGGTGCCATGGTTGAACAAGTGCTGCGCGAGGTTGACCCCAGCTTAAGTTTTCGCGGCGTGCACGCCACGCGCGGAAAATCTGCTCGCGCTGAACCTGTGGCGGCACTTTATGAGCAAGGCCGCGTTTCGCATGTGGGTGCATTTGCAGCACTTGAAGATGAGATGTGTTCGGTGATCGGCCAAGGCAGCACAAGCCCAGACAGGCTTGATGCACTGGTGTGGGCGATCAGTGATTTGGTGTTGAGAAAGCGGCCCGAACCACGGGTGCGCAGTTTGTAGAAATCCCTTGTCCCTTTTGCGGAAAAAAAAGGAAACCAGATGTTTGAAAAATTGAAATCACTCTTTGCCCCTGAACAAAAACAATTCAGCCAAAAGCAATTTAGCAATGTGCCTTTGATGGCCATGTATAATGTTGGCAAACCCTATTGGGCACCGCGCAATTATTTGCATTTTGCCCGCGAAGGCTTTTCGGGAAATGCCATTGCCTATCGCTGCGTTCGCATGATTGCCGAAGCTGCTGCATCGGTTCCGCTGCTTTTGTATAAGGGCGCTTCTGAAATCCACGCCCACGCTTTTCTTGATCTGATGCGTCAACCAAACCCATCTCAAACCGGCCCGGCCTTGATTGAAAATATCGTGGCGTTTCTGTTGGTTGCGGGCAACAGTTATGTTGAAGTGTCAAGCATTGATGCAACCCCGCGTGAACTGGTTTGCCTGCGCCCAGACCGGATGCAGGTTATTCCTGGTTCCAAAGGTTGGGTGGAAGCTTATCAATATTCAGTATACGGATCATTTATCAAACTGCCCGCTGAACATGTGTTGCATTTGAAGCTGTTTAACCCGCTGAATGATTATTATGGGCTATCGCCGCTTGAAGCTGCGGCGCGCAGTTTGGACACCCATAACGCTGCATCAGCTTGGAACAAGGCCATGTTGGACAATGCTGCAAGACCTTCTGGTGCCTTGGTATTTTCGGGCGGCGATGGCCAATTATCGCCGGAACAATTTGACCGGTTGAAAACTGAACTTGAACAAAATTTCCAGGGCGCTGCCCAAGCAGGCCGCCCCATGGTTTTGGAAGGCGGGCTTGATTGGAAGGAAATGGGCTTTTCCCCCAAGGACATGGATTTCATCAATTCCAAAAACAATGCGGCGCGCGAAATTGCTTTGGCCTTTGGTGTGCCGCCCATGTTGCTAGGCATTCCGGGCGATAATACATTTTCAAATTATGCCGAAGCCAATCGTGTGTTCTGGCGACAAAGCGTCATCCCCATTCTGCGCCGCGTGATTGATACGATGAGCGCAAGTGTGGGCCAGCAATTCGAGGCAGGTGTGAGGCTTGATCTTGATCTCGATCAAGTGGAAGCCCTAAGCCACGATCGCGATGCGCTGTGGCAGCGTGTGAACAATGTCAGCTTTTTAACCGATGCCGAAAAACGCCAGGCGGTTGGTTACGGCAAATAGAAAAGTTTTACATTTTCTTTCTGAAAAAAATCAACAAGGAAAAACCCACAATGACCCTTCGTCTCAAACGGCGCGGGCTGGAACTGCCGTTATCGGCAGTGGCCGGCACCGGCGTGTTTTCGGGCTATGCTTCGCTGTTTGGCCAGCGCGACCAATCGGGCGATGTTGTGGCGCCGGGCGCTTTTACAAATTCGCTGAAAATGCGCGGATCATCCGAAATCAGAATGTTGTTTCAACATGATCCAGCTGAACCCGTGGGCACTTGGGTTGAAGTGCGCGAGACGGACAAGGGCCTTTATGTGTTGGGCCGGCTTGACCAAAATGTGCAGCGCGGCCGCGAGCTGAATTCGCTTTTGGAAACCGGCGGCATTGATGGGCTTTCCATTGGGTTCAAAACCATCGCCGCCAAAAATGATCGCACGTGCAAACTTCGCATTCTGACCAAAATTGATCTTTGGGAAATTTCGCTCGTCACCTTTCCAATGTTGGACGGTGCGCGCGTGAGCCAAGTGAAATCTGAAATCCGGGCAAGGGCAGATTCACTTTTTACCAATCCACCAGCCCGATCCTCTCAACGGAGTAACTCCATCCATGGATAATTTAGAAACGAAAGTGGCATCACCCACCAATGATTTTAACGATGTGCTGTCAACCTTTGAAGCCTTCAAAGATGCCAACGACGAACGCTTGGAACAAATTGAAAAGCGCATGAGTGCTGATGTCATCACCGCTGAAAAAGTGGATCGCATCAACAAAGCCTTGGACGACATGATTTTAAAATCACGCCGCCCACAATTGGCCCATGAACCAAAGCAGGAAACCAGCGAACACAAAAAGGCTTTTGATTCATATGTGCGCAAAGGCGATTCATTTGGCCTTTCTGGCATTGAAGCAAAAGCCATGTCGGTGGGATCAGCGCCCGATGGTGGCTATCTTGTGCCACCCGAAACGGAAGCTGAAATTGGCCGATTGATTTCCAAAGCCTCGCCGTTTCGGGAGATTTGCGATGTGCGCCAAATTTCAGCACTGGTGCACAATAAGCCGTTTAACACCACGGGCCATTCAGTGGGTTGGATTGGTGAAGCAGCAGC
>JANXRO010000374.1 GCA_025356765.1 Hyphomicrobiales bacterium
GCCATTCTTACAGGTGCTGGCGAAAAATTCTTCTGCCCCGGTTGGGATTTAAAGGCGGCAGCAGCAGGCGAAGCTCCCGATTCAGATTATGGCGTTGGCGGCTTTGGCGGCTTGCAACAATTGCCGGGCCTCAACAAGCCTGTCATATGCGCCGTGAACGGGTTGGCCTTTGGCGGTGGCTTTGAAATTATGATTTCATGCGACATTATCATCGCAGCAGAACACGCAACTTTTGCCCTGCCGGAAATTCGTTCAGGCACAGTGGCCGATGCTGCCACGATCAAACTGCCCCGCCGCATTCCCTATCATGTTGCGATGGAGCTGTTATTCACTGGCCGCACGATCGACACAAAAGAAGCCAAGCAGTGGGGCCTGATCAATGAGGTTGTGCCAGCCGCTGATCTGATGGCCCGGGCCCGCGCCGTTGCCGCGCAATTGGCTGAAGGGCCACCATTGGTGTTTGCGGCGATCAAAGAAATAGACCGTGAAACCAGCCACCTTACGGTGCATCAAGCCTTTGACATGGTGACAAAGCGCAAGCTGCCCACCGTCGACAAGCTTTATTCCAGCGACGATCAGTTGGAAGGTGCACGCGCTTTTGCTGAAAAGCGCAAACCCGTGTGGAAGGGCCAATAAAAAAACTCGCCCGCAATTTCTGCGAGCGAGTAAGTTTATCGCGGGGTGCGACTAAAATCGGGTTAGATCATCCAGCCGCGCGAGGAATTGCGAATGGCTTGATTTTCAGAATAAACGGCAGTGGCTGCAGCATCCACTTGGCCAACGCGGGCAAGCGCGCTGCGCAGACGCTGAAAGCGGGGAAGCTCAAAACCGTGAACTTCAAAAGTGTTAAGGGCAATGCTGATGGCGCGGGACATAATATTTTAACTTTCAATTAACTTCTGTTGATGATCATTGTATACATCATTGCTTTTACGAAGAAAAACGACTAATTCTCATCTGATCATCAAGTTTAATTTGAAGATAGGCACATTCCTGCCATGATTGAACACTTTCCCGGTTTACGCTCGCTCCGCGCCTTTGATGCGGCAGCCAAACATTTAAGTTTCACCAAGGCAGCAGAGGTTATGGGCGTCACCCCCGCCGCAATCAGCCATCAGATCAAAGAACTGGAAGACCAGCTGCGCTTAACGTTGTTTGTCCGCACCAGCCGTTCCATGCGGCTGACCAAACAGGGCGATATTTTGCACGCTGCTGCCCAAGAATCGATTGAAGTTCTAACCCGTGCTTTGCATCGCATCAAAAAGCTGGAGAACCGCAACCAGATCCGCGTCACGTCCACTCCGTCTGTGGCGGCGAAGTGGCTTGTGCCGCGCTTGGATCGGTTTTTAGAGGCCGTGCCCGGTGCTGATGTGCGAGTGGATGTTTCCAACGCCGTGGTGGATTTTGATCGCGATGACATTGATGTGGCCATCCGCTTTGGCACAGGCAAATATGATGGCCTGCGTTCAGATTTACTGTTTCGAGACAGCCTTTCGCCCGTGTGCAACCCTGATATTATCACCAAGGAAAAACCCTTGCGCAGCCCCCGCGATTTGCTTCGCCACACCTTAATCCATTTGGATTGGGAAGCAGGTTCCCTGTGGCCCAATTGGCGCATGTGGATGCAAGCGGCAGGCGTTATGGATTTTGACGAGAAAAGCGGTTTGCATTTCAGCCAAACGTCATTGGGCATTCAAGCAGCGCTGGATGGACAAGGCGTAGCTTTGGGCGATTCGAATTTGGTGGCAGATGATTTGGCGGCGGGCCGCTTGGTGAAACCGTTTGAACTTTCGCTAAAAGCGCCCAGCGCCTTTTCATATCACCTGATTACAAGGCTAGACACAAAGGATGCGCCCATCGTGAATGCCTTTCGTGATTGGTGTTTGGCCGAGGCCGAACACGGCCGCGATGTGTCGAAACCCTAATGCCCGTCGTTTGAAGCAACCGGACGCCATTTCACAATGCGTCTTTCAAGCTGTGTCATCAAATAGTCAGCCACAAGCGCCACAACAAGCAACACCACCATGCCGCCAAACACGCCCGCCGCATCAAACGAGCCTTGTGCAATGGCGATCAATTGCCCGATGCCAAAGCGTGATCCTAACAGTTCGCCCACCACAGCACCCACAATGGCAAAACCAAAGCTGACATGAAGTGAAGCAAATATCCAGCTGAGAGCAGAAGGCAAAATAACTGACCGCGTTACATCCCACGGCTTTGCGCCCAAAATTTGGGCGTTGGCAATCATGGCTTTATCTGCTTCGCGCACGCCTTGAAATGCATTGGCAAACACCACAAAAAACACCATCACGAAAGCCACGGCGATCTTTGACCCCATGCCCAGGCCAAATGCCATGATGAAAATCGGCGCCAAAACAATGCGTGGAATGGCGTTCAAAACTTTGATGTAGATCGAAAACACATCAGCTGCAAATTTGTTGCGCCCCAAAGCAATGCCCACCAGAATACCCACAATTGAACCTGTAAGAAAGCCAAGAATGGCTTCTTCCATCGTCACCCAAATTTGATACCATAGCGAACCGAGCGAGGTGCCCTCTCGCATCCATGTGACCAAGCGCCAAAATATTTCAGTGGGCATCGAATAAAAAAATGGATCAATCACGCCAAAGCGCGCCCCAAATTCCCACCCACCAAATATCAACGCCAAGATAACCAAGCGGATAGCAATAACCCAGCGTTCACGATTTGCGCGCGCACGCGATGCCGCGGCCTCTATTTCAAAATCGCTGCTCATCCGTTGCGCCTCACATTGTGGCTGCGTTGAACTTCTTCCCGCAAATCATTCCAGATCAATTTTGAAAGGGCAATAAATTTCTCGTCATAGCGAATTTCAGAG
>JANXRO010000037.1 GCA_025356765.1 Hyphomicrobiales bacterium
ATAGCCACGCCTGCGAAACCGACTAAGCCGTGACGAAGCCTCACGCGCCTGCAAACTGTCGCGTGCCAGAAGAAATTGTGCTTTGGTCTGGTCAGTGCTCATAAGGTGGCTTTGCTCTTATCCCCGTTCTTGGGCTAAACCTGTTAAAACACAATTGGATTCGCACAATCAACATGTTGAACCAAGTATTGAACAAAATCGACAATGTGCAAGAAGAAAGCATCACGGTTTGGTGCGATTTTCTAAAATTCCCCGGAATTGGCACTGATCCAACCCACCATGCTGATTGTAGGGCCACGGCCAACTGGCTGGAAGCCTACATGAACGGATTTGGATTGGTCACAAGCCAACATGAAACCACTGGACAGCCAGCCGTGATTGGCCGATGGGGCCAAGAGCAAAGCCACCTGCCGCATGTTTTGTTTTATGGCCATTATGATGTCCAACCTGTTGATCCGTTAAATCTTTGGCACGCCCCACCTTTTGAGCCGCGCCTTGGCAAAACTGAGCGCGGGCGGCCAGCAATTTTCGCCAGGGGTGCCTCGGACGACAAGGGCCAACTGCTGACATTTCTGGAGGCCATTCGGATTTGGCTATCCGTACACGGTTCATTGCCGTTTCGCCTCACTGTTTTGATCGAGGGCGATGAAGAGGGCGACAGTGAACACATTGCCCGCTTTTTGGAAAAACAAGGCAAAGCATTGAAAGCAGATATCGTTTTAATTTGCGACACGGAGATTTGGGATGATGATGTTCCCGCCATCACCACATCGCTTCGCGGCTGCATCGCCGAAGATGTGATCATTACAGGTCCGCGTATTGATCTTCATTCAGGCTATTATGGTGGGCCAGCAACAAACCCCATCAAAGTGTTATCCACACTCATCGCCAAACTTCACGACCAAAATGGTCGCATCACCATTCCGCATTTTTATGATGGCGTGAAACCCATTTCAAAAGTCAAAGCCGCCCAATGGGCCAGCTTGAAATTTAAAGCCAAAGATTATTTGGGCGAAGTGGGCCAAACCACAGCTTCGGGTGAAAAGGGCTTCACCTTGGCTGAACAGCTGTGGTCAAGGCCCACATGCGAGGTGAACGGCATGTGGGGAGGCTATCAAGGCGTGGGCGCCAAAACAGTTTTACCGGCAGAGGCAACGGCCAAAATAACCTTCCGCTTGGTTGAGGGGCAAAACCCCAAAAAGATCAGGGCAAACTTTCGCAAATATTTAAAATCAATGTTGCCTGAAAATTGCAAAATAAAATTTGCAACCCACGGCGGAGATTCTACAGGCATTGCGGTTGATGAAAAAAGCCCGTGGGTGAAGCACGCCAGTGCTGCCTTGGCCGAAGAATGGGGAAAGCCAACAGCATTGGTGGGCAGTGGCGTTTCCATTCCGGTGGTTGCCAATTTTAAAGACTTTCAAAATATGGAAAGCCTGCTGATTGGTTTTAGCCGTTTTGATGATGCGGCCCACAGCCCCAATGAAAAATATGATGTTGAATGTTTCCACAAAGGCATGCGCTCATGGGCGCGGCTGATTGGGAAAGTTGCGGAAGGAAAAATAAAATGAGCGTTGAAAAAATTGTTGCCCGCGCCGAAGCAGGCTTTGACAAAAGCTTAGACCGCCTGTTTGATTTGTTGCGTGTGCCTTCAATCTCAACCGACCCTGCATTTGCTGATGCATGTCAAAAGGCCGCCGATTGGTTGGTGAAAGAACTCAATGCAATTGGCTTTGAAGCCAGTGCCCGCAAAACTCCGGGCCGCCCCATGGTGGTGGCACATTACACTCCAAAAGACGCCACTTCAAAAACACCCCATGTTTTGTTCTATGGCCATTATGATGTTCAACCCGTTGATCCGTTGCACCTTTGGAACACCAAACCGTTTGAGCCGGTTTTAAAAAAAGATGCAGATGGCATAGAGCGCATTTATGGGCGCGGCACGGCAGATGACAAAGGCCAGTTGATGACGTTTGTTGAAGCGGCACGGGCCTTCATTGCCGAAACCGGATCGCTTCCCATCAAGGCAACATTTTTGATCGAAGGTGAAGAAGAGTCTGGTTCTCCCTCGCTCATTCCATTTTTGAAAGACAACAAGGCCGAACTTTCCTGCGATGTGGCTTTTGTGTGTGATACAAATATGTGGGACGAGAAAACCCCGGCAATCACCACGCGGCTGCGCGGGCTTGTGCATGAGGAAATTGAAATCACCGGCCCGTCGATTGATCTTCATTCAGGCATGTATGGCGGTGCGGCCACAAACCCCATTCGCGCTATGACAAAAATGATTGCCGCCCTTCACGACAAGAATGGCAAAGTGGCAATTCCAAAATTTTATGATGGCGTTTCGCCGTTGTCTAAGCCCACAAAAAAACAATGGGCCAGTTTGAAATTTTCAGAAAAGAAATTTTTAGGTGCCGTGGGCTTGAAATCATCAGCCGGCGAAAAGGGTTTCAGTCTTATTGAGCAAATCTGGTCAAGGCCAACGGCTGAAGTCAACGGCATATGGGGCGGCTATCAAGGTGTGGGTTCTAAAACCGTCATCCCATCCAAAGCCCACGCCAAATTGACATTCCGTTTGGTGGGCAAACAAAACCCGCAAAAAGTTTTGAAAGCTTTCCAAGCCTTCGCCAAAAAACACATGATGAAAGATGCAACTTTGAAATTCTCTGGCAAGGGCGGCGGAAGCCCCGCCTCAGAAATTTCTGAGAGCAATATTTATATCAAAAAATCAGCGACGGCTTTGCAGGCGGAATTCAAACGCGAAACCGTTTTGATGGGGTCTGGCGGGTCAATTCCCATCGTGCGCAGTTTTAAAGATATTTTGGGCATGGATTCTGTGTTGGTTGGTTTTGGCTTGAATGATGATGCCATTCACAGCCCTAATGAAAAATATAATCTTTCAAGTTTTCAGCGCGGCATAAAATCTTGGGTGCGGATTATCGCAGCATTGGGGCAATGAACAACAAGGCCCGGCTTATAGAATATCATGACGCGCTGAATGCCTTTGATCTTGCTGCTGCTTCAAAAATGTTTGCAGACAATGCAGCCTATGTTTCGCCGGGGCTGAAAAATTCTGTTGTTGGCCGCACAGCGATCATGCATGCGATGGCTGAATATTTTGCAGAATATTCAGATCAGGTTTCTCTCGACGATGAGGTTTTAGAACTGGACGCAATGCACATTCAATCAGTGTGGACATTAAATGCCACATCAAACAAAACTGGCGTAAAAGTTCAAAGGCGCGGCAAAGAAATTGCAACGTTCGACAAAGATGGCCTCATCATAAAAATCGAAGTTATCGATACTTGAACGTAGATATCAACCGATTTTGAAGTGCTTCACATGTTCGGGTGCAATCACACCTGATGCCAGCCGCGGGTCATCAATTGCCGCCAATGTTTGCACATGAAGCGGAATAACGCCTGCCCAAATCGGCAAGGCGTAATCGCTTTCATCATCACAAGGCGGGCCTTGGCGCACCTTGGCTGATACTTCAGAAAGTTCCAACCCCAAGATCATTGTGGCCTTCACTTCTTTCGATGTCATCGCCCGCAAAATTTCCCAACGGCCGGGGTAAAGCTTATCGACAAAAGTTTTCAGCTTGGCTTCTTTGTCGGCCACATCTTTCACTTTGAAAGCGCGGCCAAAAGCCATTACCGAACGATAATTTACTGAATGATTAAACGCTGAACGTGCCATCACCATGCCGTCATACAAAGTGACATTCACACAAACTTCAGCATCCTCGCAAGTTTCCAACATGCGGCTGGCAGAAGACCCGTGCCAATAAATATGGTTGCCTTCACGCCATTGCATTGTGGGGGTTACATAGGGCGCGCCATCAAAAACATAGCCAACCGAACAAAACGGTTGTGCGTCTAATATTGGATGGATCGTCGCTTCATCATATGCGGCGCGTTCGTGCATGCGTTTTGTGCGGTTGCGGCTGGTGATTGTGTTTTCCATGGTTGCAAAATATCAATTTCACAACGGGGCGGCAGCACCAGATTGACTATTTTTCTGGCCTTGCATGTATCAATTGTTACCCGCCTGTAACGCTCATATGGCGCGCCACTGCTGGCTTTTGGTGATTGCGATCTATAATAAAATCATGGCCTTTTGGCTTACGTGAAATGGCTTCAGCAATTGCGGTGTTTAAAAGATCATCACTTTCAGATGCGCGCAAAGCATGGCGCAAATCAGCCGCATCATCTTGGCCCAAACACATATACAAAGTTCCCGTGCATGTTAGCCGAACGCGATTGCAGCTTTCGCAAAAATTATGGGTTAGCGGTGTGATGAAACCCAATTTACCGCCAGTTTCTTTCACGCGCACATAACGCGCCGGGCCACCAGTTTTGTATGGAATATCTTCAAGCGTGAAATTATCCATCAATGCGGCACGTACCTGTGAAAGCGGCAAATATTGGTCGGTGCGATCGCCGTCAATGTCGCCCAGCGGCATGGTTTCGATGAGCGTGAAATCCATGTTCTGCGAATGACACCAGCGGATCATGTCTGGAATTTCAAATTCGTTCACGCCCTTTAAAGCCACGGCATTGATCTTGACGTGAATGCCCGCAGCTTGCGCGGCCTTGATGCCATCGAGCACTTTTGCAAGTTCTCCCCAGCGCGTGATCTGCTTGAACTTTGCGGCATCCAACGTATCAACAGAAACGTTAATGCGCTTCACGCCATGCTTGGCTAAGTCAATTGCATATTTTGCCAATTGGCTGCCATTGGTGGTGAGCGTTAATTCGTCTAATGCACCCGATTTTAAATGGCGCGACAGACTTTCAACCAATGTCATAATGCCTTTGCGCACCAAAGGTTCACCGCCCGTCAGCCGCAGCTTTTTAACGCCTTGCGCAATGAAGGCCGAACACATGCGATCAAGTTCTTCCAGCGTCAACAAGTCGGCGCGGGGCAAAAAATTCATATTCTCCGCCATGCAATAGACACAGCGAAAATCACAGCGATCCGTTACCGAAACACGCAGATAAGAAACATGACGACCGAACGGGTCGATGAGCAAAGGTGATATCATAGCGTTATATTGCGGCGGGCAGAACGCGGGGTCAAGGTCACAGTTTTCAACGATGAACAGGCCCAATCTGAAAGGCGCTAGCGGTGTAAACTTCAAGAATTGTGATAGGCTTACAAAATGGCTCGTTATGTTGCCAACCTTCGGAATGTATTATCGCTGCTCGCAGGTGTGGCTTGTCCTCAATTTGCACAGACCAACGCGAATGTTAATCTGGCGACGCCATCGATATTGGAATTGCACAGCAAATGATTTCAATGATTATACACGGGCCATTCGCTTTAAGCAGTTCAAAGAGATTGCGGGCCTGTCGCTAAGTTAAGATTGATTCAGCGCACGTGACATATGCGCAAAGCGCATGGGCCAAATCAAGACAAGGCCGCCACCCTCGTGTACTGAAAGCCTATGACACAAGATAAATTGCTTGGTTATTTTTACGCGGCCTCGGGTGCCGCCCTTTTTTCGACCAAGGCGATTTTCATCAAGCTTGCCTATATGGAACAGACCAACGCGGCTTTGATGTTGGCGTTGCGCATGATGATTTCTTTGCCATTTTTCATGGCCGTTGGATTTTACGCGGCGTGGAAATTGCGTAGCGAAGGAAAACTGCCAAGTTGGAACATAGTCTTTCAAGCGGTGCTTGTGGGTTTGATTGGCTATTATATTTCTTCGCAGCTGGATTTTGCCGGATTGATTTTTATCACCGCACAGCTGGAACGCCTGGTGTTGTTCACCTACCCTATTTTCGTAGTGTTTTTGGGCTGGATGTTTTTT
>JANXRO010000048.1 GCA_025356765.1 Hyphomicrobiales bacterium
GTCTCTGATCCCTGCCCGATCTTTTTGGAAAACTACCCGGCGTTGCAATTCGCTGGTTGAATTATAAAAATGCACAATGGCGTGTTTGGCGCCTTGAATGCCTTCAAATGTGCGGCGGATCAAATCTTCGCGGCACTGCACCAAAACCTGAATGGTCACATCATCAGGAATTAAACTGTTGTCGATCAAATGGCGGCAAAAATCAAAATCTGTCTGGCTGGCCGATGGAAAGCCAATTTCAATTTCTTTAAAACCAATTTTTAACAAGGCGTTCCACATGCGCATCTTGCGCTCATGCCCCATGGGTTCGATCAAGGATTGGTTGCCATCGCGCAAATCCACACTGCACCACATGGGCGGCTTGGTGATGGTGGTGGAAGGCCATATTCGATCTGGCAAATTGATGGGTGTGAAGGCACGATATTTGTTTTGTGGATTAATCATCATGATGTTTTGTCTCTGCTTAGCTGTTGGGTTTTTGTGTTCGTAACCCCAAAGAGCCAAGGCGAAACGCCCTGTCGGCCCTTAGGGGCAGATAAGCAGCAGGTAAAGTGGCAAAGTGCGAAAAACGAACATGCCTCTGCTTAGGGCGTTCCACGTTCATTTGCAACATGTTAACCTTGGCCAAACTGCAGCTATCAATTGGCATAGTTTCGCCTTAGTTTCTGCCTAACCAACGCCCAGATTCGTGAGGGAAACAATGTTCAAAGCTTTATCAGTGTCATTCGTTGTGTGTGTGGCTTCGGCCACAGGTGCTTTTGCTGGCCAATGCAAGGACGACATCGCAAAAATAGATGCGGCCATTGTAACCACCAAAATCGCTGCCGATAAAAAACAAGAAGTGTCAGACTTGCGCGAACAGGCTGTTCAACTCTGCGGCGCTGGCAATGAAGATGCGGCTGTGGACGTAACAGCCCAGGCCAAAACTATTCTCAATATCGAGTAATCAGAACAGCGAAAATTTCTCCCCATTGTTCAATCGTATAACAATGGGCTTACAATTGGGGCTAAGCTGTTTCATGTGTTGCACCAAGCAGGCTTGCATGGCTTTGCCATAACTTGCTGCGGGGCAAAGCGTTTTGCCGTCCTTGCTGCAATTGCGGATAATTTCACCTAGGGTTACTGCGTAAGCAGAACCACCAAGACAAATTAATACCAATCCGAAAACCAACCATTTTTTCATGGCATGTCTACGATTTTGAAACTGCGCTGGATCAAGCAGCAAATGCCATGACGGCGCAAATCAAAGCCAACGTTGCAGCGCTGATGGCAACATGGGCATAGGTGCGAATAAGCCCAACCAAACCCATATCGCGGCTGGCCAGAAATTTGCGAATGCGCAAACGCATCAAAATATAACCCACCACCCAAATGAGAACGACGCCCATTTTAATGTGGAACCAGATGCTAAGCCCATGGCTGCCGCCAATGGCCGAAAGCAAAATCAACCCACTGGCAAGAATGCCCACAAAGAAAATATCACCGTAAGGAATAAGCGCTTCACGATGCGCTGTAATGCCTGCCGCTTTGTCGCCGCCCAAACCTTTGGCCACGCGAAAACCAACAATGTTGGAAAAGCTGATGCCAAGCGCCATTGCAATGCAGAACAAGTGGATAATTAAAAATATCTGGATAACACTCATAACTCAATCTCTCCATTCATCACGCGAATGGCTGATCCGCCAACACGAACAGCGCCAAGCTTGCCAGACTTAACATCCGCTTCCAAGCGCAAATCTGAAGGACGGCCCATTTCATAACCCTGTTCCAAATTCCACACGTGCGTTCCATCAACAAGTTTTTCAGCGGTCAATAATTGTGCGGCAAGTAAAGCAGTGGCTGAACCTGTGGCCGGATCTTCCGGAATGCCACCCGTCGGCGCATACATGCGAGAACGAAAATGAGTATTCGCACCATCACCGCCGCGCGTATAGATATAGGCGGCATCAGCAAGCCCACCCAGTGGCCTTAAAAGATCAGTCCAATAAGGTTGCCGCACTTGGGCAATTTCCAAAGCTTTTCGCGTTTTAACCGGCACATAGAAAAACCGTGGGCCACCTTCCAACAACGCAATGCGATGGCCATCAAAACCAATATCAGCAGTATCAACATTCAGCGCGCGGGCCGTATCTTCAACCGATGGCAAATGCGCCTCCACATGAAATGGAATAATCGGTGCCGTAAAAATGCCGGAACAATGATCAGCAATGCGGTTGATTTTCACAGGCGTTAAACCGGCCTTCAATTCCAACCTGATTTCGGTTGAAATGCTACAGCCAGGCTTATTGCGAAGTTCCGCCAACAACACCGCCGTTCCCAACGTGGGGTGGCCTGCAAAAGACATTTCCCCGCCGGGGAAGAAGATACGCACTTTCGCAGTGTTTGCCGAGTTTTCAGGCTTCATCACAAATGTCGTTTCCGACAAATTGAATTCTTTGCAAATGGTTTGCATCTGCTGCGTTGTCAGATGATCAGCATCCAACACAACGGCCAATGGGTTGCCCGCAAATTTGCGCGTTGTGAAAACATCAAGCGTGTGGAATTTAAGTTTCATGTGCTGCAGCATAGCCAAAGCGCAGCACTTCTCTCAACCGCTATATTGTATCAGTTGTATTCTAAGGCAACGTGATCGTGCTGCGTTCGCCTGCCTTCACATCCACCAGTTTTTCACCGATCAATGTGTCGTGGTTAAATGCCTGCACGAGATAATTTCCGGCATTCACAGCAAGATTAAGTTTGGGGTCATAGCTCGTGTTCAAATTAAGGTTGCTGCCATCCAAAGACTTTTTGCCAACACTCACCACATAACTCGTCGCGCCTTCGGCTGATGCTGCAACAAAGCCCATATTTGCATTAATCTTCAAATCCAGCGTTGCGCCCGCCGCAAGGTCTATGGT
>JANXRO010000079.1 GCA_025356765.1 Hyphomicrobiales bacterium
CCAGGCTGGACACCACCACAAGTGATGATTGAACGTGAAGCCGCAAAGGGCCACTTCATTCCGGCCCACATGGACGGCGGCCCCGGCAACCCGCTGGGCGCGCGCGCCATGTATATTGGCGGCAAAATGTTTCGTATTCACGGCACCAACAATGAAGCATCCATCGGCGGTGCTGTCTCATCAGGCTGCATTCGCATGATGAATGCAGATGTGATTGATCTTTATAACCGCGTGAAAATTGGCGCGAAGGTTTACGTGTATCAATAAGCAGGGTCACAAATAAAAACCCCGGTGGCGAGGGGCCAACCGGGGTTGATCTTTTCAAAGAAAGAAGAATTACTTCTTTGCTGCCTTCTTAGCGACCTTCTTAACGGCCTTTTTGGCAACCTTCTTAACAGCTTTCTTTGCAACTTTTTTAGCAGCTTTTTTAACAGCCATAGTAATCTCCATCGAGTTTTTTGTTTGTGTTTGCCCCACAACGCGGGCCCGACTGACTTGATACAAGTTTCAACAAAAATATTTTTTTATTTTCAACCTGTAACTGGATCGTCTTGTGAACCTCATTGTGTGATTCGGCAATATGCCGACTACATGTTGTGGTGTGGCGCAATATGCCTAACGAAAAGTAAATAAGCGCGTGTTGAAATATTAATCAGTATACTGATGAAAGTGAAAATTAAAAAAGTGCTTATGGAATGCCGATAATATTGATTGATCAGTACACTGATTAAATGGCGTGAATTGTCAGACGCAATCCATCGCGCCTTGCACCAGGCGCAGTTATCCACAATAATTGATAAAATAGTTCGAGCGATGATCATTTCACTCTGCGTTTTAGCTGTTGTTGGCGTTGATTGATCGTGTTGAAGGCGTTTTGTTGCTCAGTAAATTCAACGACACATGCAATCAACACCATCATTTCTTGGGCCGCCTGCGTGATCATTGCCAATGAAAAAGCGGCAAATAAAAAAGGCCAGAATTTCTTCTGGCCTTTTGCATTTACTTTAAAAAACTCATGAACAACCGCTTGTTGACCCACAAGTATCACACTTCAAACATGTGCCGTTGCGCACCATCGTATAGTTGCCGCATTCGCCGCATGTGTCGCCTTCATAGCCTTTCATGCGGGCTTGCGCGCGCTGATCAAAAGCTTTCACGGGCGCTGATGCTTCATAAGTCATCACCGCTGGTGCTTCTGCCAAGGCATGGGCACCATGAACGCTTTCAGCGGCGCGCATTTGCAAAGCATGGGCTGGCGAATGTAAAGCAGTGGAAGCCGATTGCGGCATCACCACAACATTGGCCAGGTTTTGCTTTCTCACAAAGCCGGAAGACATGAAGCGTTGTGCTGAAACAGCTGGCTTTGCTGCATCAGAATCAACGCCCTTGCCCAACGCATCAAAGCCAAGCTCTGATGGCTCCACATGGGCCAGATCATGGCGACCAAGATATGAAACAGCCAATTCACGGAACACATAATCCAAGATCGACGTTGCATTCTTGATGGAGTCATTGCCTTGCACCATGCCAGCAGGTTCAAACTTGGTGAAGGTGAACGCATCAACATATTCTTCCAGCGGAACACCATATTGCAAGCCCACCGAAATGGAGATCGCAAAATTGTTCATCATGGCGCGAAGGGCAGCGCCTTCTTTGTGCATATCAATAAAGATTTCGCCAAGCTTGCCATCTTCATATTCGCCGGTACGCAGGTAAACCTTGTGTCCACCCACAACTGCCTTTTGCGTATAGCCCTTGCGGCGGCCCGGCAACTTATCGCGGCCCACAGCACGTTCAACCACACGCTCGATGATTTTTTCAACAATGGTTTCAACCCGTGTCGGCATGGTTTTGGCAACTAAGGCTTCCACATGGTCTTCGCCGTCATCATCATTGTCGTCGATCAATTGCGAAGACAAAGGCTGTGAAAGCTTGGAACCATCGCGATAAAGCGCGTTGGCCTTCACACCCAGTTTCCAGCTCATCATGTAAGATGCTGAACAATCTTCAACCGTTGCATCATTCGGCATGTTGATGGTTTTAGAAATGGCACCCGAAATGAACGGTTGTGAAGCCGCCATCATACGAATGTGGCTTTCAACCGACAGGAAACGCTTGCCAATGCGGCCACAAGGATTGGCGCAATCAAACACCGGCAAATGCTCTTCCTTCAAGAAAGGAGCACCTTCCAATGTCATGGCGCCGCACACGTGAACGTTTGCTTTATCAATATCGGCGCGGCTGAAGCCCAGATGTGCCAACATGTCAAAGCTGAAATCGTTCAACTGTGCATCGGTTAACTTCAACACGTTTTTGCAGAAGTCTTCGCCAATGGCCCATTTGTTGAAAACAAACTTAATGTCAAAGGCTGAAGCCAAACCGCCTTCAATCTTGGCAATTTGTTC
>JANXRO010000115.1 GCA_025356765.1 Hyphomicrobiales bacterium
GACCGCATTGTGGTCATGAATGCGGGTGTTGTGGAACAGGTTGGAACGCCGCTGGAACTTTATGACAGCCCCAACAACATGTTTGTGGCGGGTTTCATTGGCTCGCCTTCGATGAACCTGTTGAAGGGCACAATCAAGGCCGGGGCCAAGCCATCGTTTGCGCTTGAGAATGGGCCAAGCTTACCTCTTGGCAAAGTTGACAAAGCGCATGATGGAAGGGCCGCATATTACGGGGTAAGGCCAGAACATCTTATCTTGGGCAAAGGCGGAATTCCTGTTGAAGTGAGCGTTATTGAACCCATGGGCTCTGAGACACAGCTTTTTGCAAAAGCGGGCACGCAACGCATTGTGGCCCTGCTGCGGCAGAGACTGGCGGCCAAGCCCGGAGAAAAATTATCATTGGTGCCCGATATAAGCACCACACATCTGTTCGACGCTGAAACGCGGCAGCGTTTATAGCAGCTGGCACGACACAAGAATTGTATGGCGCGTGCAGTGAATGAAGCGCGCCTCAGCAATCTAGCGGCTATTCAGATTTCGCAGTTTCAAGTTGCGGCCCTTCGCACCGCAGCATGAACTTCTCTTATCTGATATGCAGTTTTGTGAAGTTGTTCAGGTTGACACACTTTTGCGCCCAAGCTTAGTCTTGTCATTCTGCAACGGCGAGAAAAGCTGAATCCGTCAGCGTGTAGCTGTTGCAGTCAAATGGGAGTAGTTGAACATGAAATTGGAACATTTTCACTATATTAGCAGGCGCGGCCTGTTGAAGGGATCAACCGGCCTGGCCGCCGCATCCCTGCTAGGCGGTATTGCCGCTTCACCTCAACAAGCGCTGGCCGCAGATGACCTGCGTGCCGCCATTCTGAAAATCCCTGGCGTGGGCAAGGGGCAACCAACTGATGCAGATTGGCAAAAAGTTGGTGAGATGTGTCTTGGCGCTACGAAGACAAGCATCAAGCAAGGCGAACTTGCCGGCGTTGAACTATCTTTCATGGGCCTTAACAACCAAAACGTTCACAACGTTTTGTTCCGCGGCCTGTCCAAGGCTTGGGCCGATTACACTGGCGTGAAGATCAATTGGATTGATTTGGCGCAGGCTGATTATAATGCCCGCCTGCAACAATCCATTGCCACCAAGACCGTTGATTTCGACGTTATTGAAATGGGTGCGCCATTTGAGGGTGATGTGTGCGGCAAGGGCCTTGCTTCGGAAATGCCTGATTGGGTGAAGAAGCAAATCGACATGGACGACATTGTGAACTATCTCAAGCCTCCCGTTGGCACTTGGGGTGGCAAGCAATATCGTGTGACGGTGGATGGTGACTGCCATAACTTCAACTATCGTTCTGATGTATTTGCCGACAAGGGGCTTGCCGATGCTTGGGCAAAGGCCGGCAACAAGACGCCTTGGGGCGTGCCAAAGACTTGGCAACAGGTCAATGCCGTTACCAAGTTCCTCAAGGGCCAGAAGATGGATGGCAAGGATGTCTATGGCTATCTCGACCCGACCAAAGGTTGGGGTGGCTTTGCCTTCTACTTCCTTGGATCACGCGCTACCGCTTATGCCAAGCACCCAGATGATAAAGCTTGGTTGTTTGACATCGACACGATGAAACCTCGGGTTAACAATCCAGCTTGGGTGCGCGCCATTCAAGACGTTGTAGACTCATTGCCCTTTGAGCCAGCCGACCAGTTGAATGCTGATCCTGGCACCACGGGCTTCCAGCAGTTCCTGGCTGGCACAGGTTCAATGTTGTCTTGGTGGGGTGACATTGGCACCAATGTTTATACCAACGACTCTTCCACCATTCAGAACAAGGCAGCATTTGATATCTTGCCGGGCTCTGATGACGTTTACAACGCCAAGACGGGCAAATGGGATAAACTGGCTTCTGGGCCCAACTTCGCACCCAACTTGGCTTATCTCGGCTGGGGTATCTATGTGATGGCGCGTGTTGACGCCGATCCAAAAAAGCAGAAGGCCGCTTGGTCACTTGCTGCGCATTTGGGCGGCAAGGACATTGCGTTGTGGATGGCAGCCTATCCATCAGGCTTCCAGTGCTATCGCAACAGCCAGCACAACGTTGATGAATGGGTGGGTGCAGGCTATGATAAAGCCTTCATCTCGAACTATCTCGACTCGCAGTTCAACTCATACAATCATCCAAATGGTGCCATTGAACCCCGTATTCCTGGCATCTTCCAATACTACAGCGCTGCAGAAGATATCTTGGCCCAGATCTATTCTGGCAAGGTGAAGGTGCAAGAAGGTGCTGACCAAATTGCTGCCGCTTGGGAAAAATTGACCGACCAGTTGGGCCGCGACAACCAGATCAAGCTTTATAAAGGCTCTCTGGGGATGTAAGCTTCAAGCCTCCCCGCCCAAGCCGGGCGGGGAGGAATTTGTTTCAAACATAAGCAAGGATATCCTTTTGGGCCAAGAGGCTGTTTCCGGTCAGGTTTCTTACCAACGCAGGGCAATAGGCTTGTGGATGGTGCGGCTGGCAACGGTGGGCTTTGCGTTGCTTGCCTTGGTGCAAGTTCTATATGTGACTGAACTGTCGACTTTTGGCTTTCCCAGCTGGCTTCCCGTGTTCCTTGGCTTTGGTATTTGGGGAGTGTTTCTATGTTGGGGTAACATTCTGCGATTGGGTGAACAGGGTTGGCGCGCGCTGTTTGTGCTGCCCGCCATTCTGCTGACGGTTGCAATGGTAATTTTTCCCACCTTCTTTGGTTTTTACATCGCCTTCAGCGACTGGAACCTTTCATCTGCAACGGGCCAACATTTCAATGGGCTGGCCAATTTCTATCAATTGCTGGCCGATGAGCGTTTTTGGAATGCGCTCAGCAACATGATTTTTTATGTGGCCACTGTGATCGTGCAATATGCCATCGCCTTTGGCTTGGCCCTTTTGCTGAATTCCGAAATTCGCGGACAAAAATTCTTTCGCGTGGCTTTTCTCTTGCCGTTCATGCTGTCGCCAGTTGCGGTAAGCTGGATGATCGGTAAATCCATGTTGGAATTTCGCTTTGGCCCCATCACCAATTTGCTGCGCGGCCTTGGGTGGGAAAACCCATCACTGCTGACCACTCCATGGTTGGCAAAATCCACGCTTGCGGCAATGGATGCTTGGGTTTGGATTCCATTCATGATGATCTTGTTGCTGGCTGGCTTGCAGGCGATGAGCAAGGAAGTGCAAGAGGCAGCCAAGGTTGATGGTGCCAGCGGCTGGCAAGGTTTTTGGCATGTGACTTATCCATTGATGCTGCAAGTCAGCATGACTACAGTGATCTTGCGCATCATCTTCCAATTGAAGCTGGCCGACATTGTGATCAACACCACATCAGGTGGGCCCGGTGGAGCGACAGACACGGTTTCCAGTTTCATTTTCAGGGAATACAAGGACCGCTCAAACGTTGGCTATGGGACGATGGTGGCTGAAGTCTATCTCGTGCTGATCATCATCTTTGTGAGTTTACTGCTCAAACTGTCTAGCAAAGTCATGCAAAGGCAAGGTGCCTGATGTCGCCGAATGTAAAAAAAGGTCTGATTTACGTTGCTCTTGCGCTGTGGACAATTATTGCGCTCTTTCCCATCTTCTGGACATTCTCGACCACCTTCAAAGTGGCGAAAGATGTGCAGACAGGGCAGATCATTCCGTGGCTGCAATTTACGCCAAATTGGCTGGGCCTGCGTGCCATCGGTCTTTCGCCCGACACCATTTTCACCGACTCAACCCCACGGGAGGAATTCATCAAACGTTTCTGGAATTCCATTCAGGCCTCGCTTGGCGGTGCCGGGCTTGCGCTGGTTGTGGGTTCGATGGCGGCCTACGGTCTTAGCCGGTTTCAATATAAATGGATGATCTGGCGCAACAAGGACATATCGTTTTTTTTCCTTTCGCAACTCATCTTGCCGCCTGTGGTTTTGGCCATGCCATTCTTGGTTCTCTATAAGGAACTCAACTTGCTGGATTCGATGTTTGGCCTGATCCTGATCTATGCCCTGATGGTTCTGCCCATCGTGATTTGGATCATGCGAGATCAGTTCGACAACATACCCATAGAGCTTGAACAAGCAGCACTGGTTGACGGGTGTTCCTCGTGGAGCGCTTTTTTGAAAATCATTCTGCCCATTGCCTTGCCCGGCATGGTGGCGGCCTTCATCCTCGCGGTCATTCTGTGTTGGAATGAATATTTCTTTGCAGCGCTGTTGACCAGCACTCACGCAAAGACTTTGCCGGTGATGGTCGCCAGTCAAACCGGCTCTCAAGGCATCAGTTGGTGGAGCATGGCGGCAGTGTCGTCGGCAGCGATTTTGCCTTTAATAATCATTGGTATTTTCTTGGAAAGATTTATCGTGAAGGGACTCACAGCAGGAGCTGTGAAATAGGTCGATTCCAAAATATGCAATTTCGGTTCTCGTTGTGGTGATTTATTCGCTCCTTTGAATTGATTTGGGGGCATCGCAGTTCGGTTGGACATCTGGAGAATTCTCCCAATGAACTCAAAAGCCACTTTTGAGGGGTTGGACAGATTAACTGTTTAATCTACTTGCCGCGGCGCAATCCTTTCGGGCGCGCCAATCATCTTTGTAAACACATGAATTAGAACGAATTTTTCGCCCCCATGTCCAACCTTTAAAAAAAGGGATTGCAACCCTTAAACTTATTAGCCATCCCTACCCTCCATATGACGCAGCCACAGTGCGCCACGAATGGCTTAAATTGTCTAACAGCTCAACAGTCCCTCTTGCCGGAACAACGGCGATGGCCTTCAGTTGAATTTCAAATCATAACGGTAAAGGGCTTGGTGTGCGTCCAGCAACATCAGCGACTGAGTGCCCGTTGGCCTATGATGCCGCCCGCGATGCATCTATGAGCGGCTTTGCCTAATGCAAATTGGAGACAGCTGAACTTTACCACATCTCACTTTCCATGCCGAGAGGCCCTGATTTCTTTTGTTTTTACCTGCTTACAGAGTATTGCGACATGCAGAAGCTTGAATAATATGACTGGGCTCCACTGACAATTGGTAGCGCTCAGGTGATACCAAACAGAGTTGGTGACGTCTCTCCCCGACCCAAAGGAACAGAACATCCATGCCGGTTTTCAATTCTGATCGACAAGATTTGGATCAGTTGCTCTCACAACACTGGGACGTCATTGTTGTTGGCTCTGGGCCCGGTGGAGGAACGCTCGCCTGGAAGCTGGCGCAGACGGGCAAGCGAATCTTGCTTTTGGAGCGTGGAGAATATCTGCCGCGTGAGCGCGAAAACTGGAATGCCGATGAGGTTTTCAATCGTGGGCGATACCAGGCGAATGAAACCTGGTTTGATAACGGCGACAAGGCATTCAAACCTGGGCTTCACTATTTTGTTGGCGGCAATAGCAAGATGTATGGCGCCGTGTTGTTCCGACTGCGAGAAACTGATTTCGGCAGCGTTCAGCATGAAGATGGGGCATCGCCCGCATGGCCTTTGGCCTACAAGGATTTTGAACCCTATTACCAAGCGGCTGAAGAGTTGTTTCACGTTCACGGCCAACGCGGCGAAGACCCGACCGAGCCGCCAAGCCACAAGCCCTATCGACATGAGCCAATTCGCCACGA
>JANXRO010000139.1 GCA_025356765.1 Hyphomicrobiales bacterium
GGCAGGAACTGCCAGTGTTGCGGGCGCTGCGGGCGCTGGTGCTGTGGGCAGTGGCCCTGCTGGGCAAGGTCAAACTGGAATAATTTCAACGGTTGCAGGCCTCGCAGGAGTAATCGGAGGAGCCCCCGCGGGCGCTGCTGGCGGTGGGTTCACATTCGCATCCGGAAATCCTTTCACAGGAGGCATGGGCGGCGCTGGTGTTACCACAACAGATTTTGCAGGCGGGGCCATATCAGGCGCTGGCTGGTTTCCATCATTTGCTGGCGGCATAGCTTTAGGCGGGCGCGGAGCTGACGGTTGGTTTAGCCGCTGGCCCTTTGGCGCATCAGGCGGCACGGGTGGCGGTTCCAACAACTCAGGCATAGGCGGGGCTGGTGGCAATGGTGCCATTGGGTGCGGCGGCGGTGGCGGCGGCGGCGGTGTGACCGGCGGCGCTGGTGGCAACGGCGGCAATGGCTTTGTGATCATAACATGTTGGTGAAGCGCCATGACATCCACTGAACGCGAATTGGGCAATCTTGAAGCCCGCATGCAAACCGTTGAAAATGAACTTCATGCCATCAGAAGTGATGTGCGCGATATTCGTGATGCGCTTGTAACCGCCAAGGGCGGCTGGCGAACGCTATTGCTGTTGATCAGCCTTGCTGCAACCGCCGGCACAATGGCCGGACATTATCTTTCCATTTTCAAATAGGAATTTTTCAATGCAAATTTGGCCAATGCAAGCCGAAGCGGATAGCTTTTATGGCAATCCGCGTGGGGTTCATGGCGCACCATCAAGCGCGTGGGAAAGCGACAATCTTGTGAGCTTCACTCCGCCATTTCAAATGCACTATGCCAATCAGCCCATTCAACATTTTAAAATTCATACGAAATGCCATGACAGTTTGGTGCGCGTATTTGATGCGATATGGCAAGCCGCAGGGCAACGCCAAATTCTGATTGACCGTTGGGGCGTTTCAATCTTTGGCGGCAGTTATAATTTTAGGCTGATGCGCAATTCCAACAGGTTGTCGATGCACAGCTATGGCTGTGCGATTGATCTGGCACCTGATCGCTTTTCCATGGGCGCTGCTTTGCCGCGCTTTGCACCAGAAGTTCTGGATGCGTTTCACGCAGAAGGGTGGATCAATCTTCCGCACGACAGAATGCATTTTCAAGCCGCGCGCTTGAAATGAATTCCGCGGCCAGACGGCATCTGGCTTTTCAAAAAACATAAGAGGTATTTATGAACACAGATATGTTTGGTGGCGTTATCCGCGCCATATTTCCCCCGGTGATTGCTTTTCTGATTGGCAAGGGCACACTGCCTGCTGGTGATTATGGCGCTGTTGTCACGGGTTTTGTGTCGTTGCTGACAGCGCTATGGTCAGTCCATTCCAACCCAACAGGCAAGACAATCAAGTGATTGACGCTGGCCTTTTGTTGGCCATGATGGTGGGTGTTGCGGCGGCTGCCTTTGTGGTTGCCCGCTCACCCACATTTTGGTTTGGCTTAGGGCGAGTTATTTTTTCAGCCGCCATGCCAAAAATTTTACGCGCATTCAAGCCTCGCAATATGACCAAAGAAGAGAAAGACCAAATTCTCACCGGCCAAGATCCATTTTCCGGCAGGTTGAACGGCCGCCGCAAGGGTTGGTGACAATCGTTCATCCGTCGTTCAGCTTGTGTGCTTTATAACCAGCGTTTGAATCTCGGGGGACTACAATATGTTGAAAAAATTGATTATTCTTGCAGTTTTAAGCCAAGCCTTGGTGGCAACGCCAAGTTTTGCTGTGGCCCACTTGCCCCTGGTGCAGGCCCAAACTGCCGATTCTTATGATGTGGCCGATGATCAAGGCCAATTTGCGATCAAGCCATCGGAAGCGGCTTTGATTGCCAAAAACGCTTATCCTGATGCCAAAGTTCTCGGTGTCAAACTCTTGCCCTCTGGCGAATATGCTGTAACTTTGAAAGTTGGGGGCAGCGTGCAACGGGTTTTGGTCAATGCAACAAGTGGGGCATTGGGCTGAACCTTTATTGCGGCTGCCGAAATTTCGAAGGGGCCGCGCATGCGCATTCTTGTTGTGGAAGATGACAAAGACCTAAACCGCCAATTGGTGCAAGCTTTGCAAGATGGCGGCTATGTTGTCGACAAAGCCCATGATGGCGAAGAGGGGCACTTCCTCGGCGACACAGAACCCTATGATGCCATTATTCTTGATCTTGGCCTTCCGGTTTTAGATGGCGTGAGCGTTTTGGAAAAATGGCGCAGGGCTGGCAAGAAAACTCCGGTGTTGATTTTAACCGCGCGCGACAGGTGGAGCGACAAGGTGGCAGGCTTTGATGCCGGTGCTGATGACTATGTAACCAAGCCTTTCCATATGGAAGAAATTTTGGCCCGTGTGCGTGCCCTTGTGCGCCGCGCCGCGGGCCATGCCTCTTCTGAGTTGACATGTGGGCCTGTGGCTCTTGATACCGCCAACACCAAGGTGACAGTGAATGGCAAGGCGATTAAACTTACATCGCTTGAATTTCGTTTGTTGGCCTATTTAATGCACCACAATGGAAAAGTTGTGTCGCGCACCGAATTGGTTGAACATCTTTATGATCAAGATTTTGATCGAGACTCAAACACTGTTGAAGTGTTTGTGGGGCGCTTGCGCAAAAAGCTGGGTGTTGATGTTTTGCAAACCATTCGCGGCATGGGCTATAGCATGAGCGAAACGGGCCATGCGGGCTAACTCTCTCTGGTTTCGGCTGATCGCATCTTCGGCAGGCATGGCGATTATTCTTTTGGCCACAGCCGCATTTTTGTTGAATGCAATTTTTCAACAAGCCTTGGAACGCAATTTTGATCAACGCTTGCGTGCATCGTTGGATGGTATTTTAGCGGCAATTGAGCTTGGCCCCGATGGCAAGCCGCAACTGCAAACGCCTTTGGCTGATACACGCTTTTCATTGCCACTTTCGGGCTGGTATTGGCAGATCAGTGCGGCAGATTCATATAACAAACTGGCGGCCTCGCCTTCATTGCTTGAAGAACAGCTGACACCGCCTGAAACCGCATTGTCCATTCGTGATAAAGATGGCGTTGCTGCCTTTGCCATGCCCGATATTCAAGGCACGCATTTGCGGGTGATTGAGCAAAACGTGAAGCTGTTCGGTGGCCAAAAAGAATATGCTTTTTTGGTGGCTGGCAATTTTGATGAATTGAAAGCAGAGATCAGTTCATTCAACAATACTTTAATGGCGGTTTTGGCCGCACTGGGTTTAGCGCTGTTGGCCGCACTTTTATTTCAGGTGCGTTTTGCTCTGAAGCCCTTGGTTGATATGCAACACCAGCTTAATGATATTCGCAGCGGCAAGGGCGAATTGCTGGCCGATAATTTTCCGCGTGAAATTCAGCCGGTCGCTGATGAGTTGAATCTTCTGGTTGAATCGAATTTTGAAATTATCGAACGTGCCCGCATGCAGGTTGGCAATTTGGCCCATGCGTTAAAAACCCCGATCAGCGTTTTAACCAATGAAGCCAGTGGCAGCAAAAATCCATTGGCCGGAAAAGTGCAAGAGCAGCTCGGTGTGATGCGCGATCAGATCAACCTTTATCTTGATCGCGCCAGACGCGCAGCCCGCGCCCAAGCCATTGGCGCTTCAACGGAAGTGGAGCCTGTGTTGCAATCATTGGCCAGAACACTTCAACGCATCAACAGCCAACGCAACCTTTCAATAAAAGTTGAGGCCCCACCGAATTTGAGATTTCGCGGGGAGCGCCAAGACCTTGAAGAGATGGTGGGCAACCTGATGGACAATGGCTGCAAATGGGCAAAGTCTTCAATCTTGGTCAAGGCCATGCCCACCACGTCTGATGAAGGTCGCACATGGTTGTTGATCACAGTGGAAGATGATGGGCCAGGCATTCCGCCTGAAAAACGCGCCTCGGCCCTGAAGCGAGGCGAGCGCTTGGATGAAAGCAAGCCTGGCTCTGGCTTGGGTATGTCGATCATTGCAGAAACGGCAAGCATGTATTCTGGTTTGTTGTCGCTTGACCAATCTGGCCAAGGCGGATTAAAGGCCAACCTTAAGTTGCCAATGGTGGCTTAGCACTTGTTTGCACTGCACAATCTCAGCGCGACAATCTATTTTTATTAACGATAAGGTTGATTTTTTACTTCCGGCAAAGCGGAGTTGCCTGAAATAAACATAGGTCTATTCCATTTTGGTGGCTGATCCCCGTGGTTTGGTCTTGACCCGCAATCGCGGCGGGTGCATTCTGCGAACGAATTTGATGCAATTTCAGATTGCATTAACGAGAACGGCACTCACTCGTTTACTGCCCCCAGTCGCGGGCGAGTAGCCGGGGGAGCGAATTTTTTTATTCGCTCCCCGATTATCTTGAAACGGTTCAAGTTCAGCTTAGTTCCATTTACACTTGGTCTGAAACCGGAACGCCGCGTTCGCGATAAGGGGTTCGGCCATAAAACCCACGGTAGCATTTTGAAAAATGCGAAGGTGATGAAAATCCGCATGCCAAGGCGACGTTGATGACAGACATATCGGTTTGCAACAAAAGCGAACGCGATTTTTTCAAGCGCAACTCTAGATAATAGCGTTTGGGTGATCGATCCAGATAACGGCGGAACAGGCGTTCAAGTTGGCGTGTTGAAAGCCCCGCTTGTTTTGCCAGCAAACTGGGTGAAAGCGGATCTTCTAAATTATCTTCCATTTTTTCAATAATGGAAACAAGCTTCGGGTGCCTTGCCCCGATGCGCGCCGGCAATGACATGCGCTGGTTTTCGCTATGATGGCGAATGGGCGAATGTAAAATTGCCTCTGCCACTGATGAAGCAAGCTCTGCGCCATGTTGGTTGGCAATCATCGTCAACATCATGTCAATCGCCGTTGTGCCGCCCGCACTGGTGAAACGATCTCCGTCAATTTCAAACAAGCCACCCGTGGCTTTGATTTCAGGAAAGGCTTCTGAAAACCCGGGCAGGTTTTCCCAATGGATGGTGCAGCGATAGCCATCCAGCAATCCGGCTTCTGCCAACACATGCGCACCTGTGCACACCGCACCCAATTGCGTGCCACGCCGCGCGGTTTTGCGAAGCCAACTGAGCACGCGCTTATCTGTGTGATGTTGCACGTTCAATCCGGCGCACACAATCACTGCCGCCTCTGGCGCAATGGTTTCAAGATCGCCGTTCACCATCGTAATCATCTGGCTTGAAGCAGCGACAGGTTGGGCATCAACTGAATGTATCGTCCAGCGATAAAGGTTTTGTTCTGATAAGCGATTGGCAATGCGCAATGGCTCGATGACCGACGTGACAGGCATCATCGTAAACTCTGGAAGTAAAACAAGGGCCACAGTTTGCGGAAGAGATTTGGGTTTATCGCCGAACATGAAGAACCTCCATTTGCGACATATGCGCTAAAATCGACACCTTGTCTATCTGTCTATGCCGATCAGCGCCATTGTGGGGCCTAAAAGCGACGAATGATGGGCGCATAGGTCGTTGTTGGGAAGCCTTTGTCGCAAACAGATAGGGCGTTTAATTTCGCGCTATGCCATTTTACAACCCATGAACGCTCACTTCACCACAGATGCTGCAACTCATAAAAAACATATGAGTAATTTTTTGAATTTGGCTTCAGTTGAAATCACGCCAAAGCAAATTGATAAAGTGCCAATTTTGCACCAGCACTTGGCACCGGGCACGAAAGTTTTCATTGCACTTCTTGATGCAGGCGATGTTGAACACCAAGTTGCGGCTGCTGTTGCTGTGCGCCACTCTGGCTTTGAACCCATTCCCCATGTGCCTGCCCGTTTTGTGCGCGATGCTGAAGATCTAAAAATCCGCATTGCTGCTTTCACAGGCCAAGCAAAAGTCAAAACCATTTTAGCCTTGGGTGGTGGAGCGCCCCAGCCCATCGGCAAATTTGATTCAGCCATTCAATTGATGAACACTGGCGTGTTTGAAGACCATGGCATAGAGCGCATTGGCATTGCGGGCCACCCTGAAGGCAACAACGACATTACCAAAATTCACGGTGAAGCATCTTTGCTGGAAGCTTTGAAAACCAAACAGGCCTGGATAAAATATCACAACATGCAAGGTTTTATAGCCACGCAATTTTTGTTTGAAGCGGGCCCATTGGCTTTATGGGCGGGCAACTTGCGCAAAGAGGGCATTGATTTGCCATTGCATGTTGGCGTTCCCGGCCCCGCATCTCTTAAAACCTTGGTGCGTTATGCGGCCTTGTGTGGCGTTGGCAATTCTGCCCGCATGATCCGCAAACAAGCTTTGAATATTACCAAGCTTCTGACTGTTTCTGAACCCACCGAATTTGTCGACCAATTGGCCACGCTGCATTTTGATAAGCCTGAGCTTGGCATAGCCGCACCACATCTTTATCCATTTGGTGGGTTTGATAAATTGTTTGCATGGATACAGGCGCAGAAGCTTGGATCATATCACTTCTGAAAATATTTTGAGGTCGGGCAAACTGCCCGACCTGTCCGTGTTAATCGCTGTCGCCTAGCGACGCACGCCTTTAGTTCTTGGAATTATAGCTGCCGTCTTCTTGAATGCCCTTGTCACCAAAAGATGTAGAGCTGCCAGAATTAACAACTGCAACATGCTTCTTAAAAACCACATGCTTTACAGGTGCTGCATTTGTGTCGTCAGTTGGATAAACAAATCCAAGATGCGAGGCATTATCATAAGAACCCGCAGCGATATCAGCAAAAGCTACGCCTGAAAACATGGCCAATGCCATTGCACTTACAACTAAACTTTTCATAATATTATTCCTTATACTTCGTTGTGAAACGCGACCATCGCGTTCCTATAACGAGGAGATAAGAAAGCTTTCGAAGATTGTAAGGGGCAATTGAAACTTATTTTGTTACAAATATTTTATGGGTCTTTGCGCCCATTGGTCTTGAATTTTTGCGTTGGATGCCTAAGGCCGAAACAGTTTTACTTCTGCGCCTTTGCGGGCTGCCTTTAACAAAAATTCCCACGCATATTCTGCATAAGATACAAACACATAAAGGTCGATTGTGTTGGCTTCAACAATGTTAATCAGCGCTGCAATCTCTGCAAAGCGCACGCGCCGCACTGTACCGGCGGCATATTCATCACTGAAAAAATCCAGCGAACAGCCCTTCATCAAGATTTCGTGAACGCCTTCACCTGTTAGGCGGATGATGGCGCGCATGTCAGACACATCAACACACAGTGAGTAAATTTTAATCAGTGCGGCGTTCAGGCTTTCGAGCAGTGCAGCGGTTTTGTCGCGCGGGCATAAAACCAACCATTGGTCTGGTGAAAGCCACAAAGCCTTCACATCGCCCCAAGCGTTTGATGTGCGCGGAGTTTTTGGCAAATCAAAACCAAGAGCAGATTTTGCAGCCGCCATGAATTTTTTATCGGTTGAAAGCCCGCGCAGATCAATCATGCCACGAGATGAAATTTCATGCATGGCAATCGAAGTGCTGCTGGGCTCAGCGCGGTGGCCAAGGGGTGATTGAAATTGCGCTTCAAGCATTGATGCGGCCTCCGTCTTTATCATAGAAAACATGATCAACAATTTTGGCCTTCACAACTTTGCCGCCTTGCAGCGGAAATGAAATTGTCTCACCCATGCGCGCGCGACCATTTTCAATCAATGCCATGGCAATCGACCTGCCCAATGTTGGTGACATATATGTGGAAGTGACTTGCCCTATCATTTTCATGGGCGGCTTGTCTTTCACGCTTTCAACCGCATAAGCGCCATCTGGCAAGACCTCTTGCGGTTCTTCGGTGAAAAGCCCCACCAGTTGTTTGCGGCCCGCAGATTTTAAGTAGGATTGTTCAAGCGAACGCTTACCCAAAAAGTCGGCCTTCTTTTTTGAAACCATTCCAGAAAGGCCAACATCATCAGGTGTTGTCGTGCCATCGGTTTCATCGCCAACAACGATGTAACCTTTTTCAGCGCGCAACACGTGCAAGGCTTCGGTGCCATAGGGCATGATTTGAAATTCTTCGCCAGCTTCAAGAATGGCCTTCCACAATGAAAGCCCAAAACCAGCCGGCGTTGCAACTTCGTAAGAAAGTTCACCCGAAAATGAAATGCGATAGACGCGGACAGGGAATGTTTCCAAATGCCCAACTTTGAAACTCATATGCGGGAAGGCTTCATTTGATAGATCAAAATCAGCGCCAAGTTTTTGCAACACATCACGCGCGCGAGGTCCTGCCAAGGCAAACTGCGACCATTGTTCGGTAACGGGGGTTACGAAAACTTTATAATGCGTCCATTCCGTTTGCAGCCATTCTTCCAACCACGCCGCAATGCGATCTGCCCCGCCCGATGTTGTGTGCATCAAGAAATGATCTTCGGCCAAACGCACCGTCACGCCATCATCGGTGACAAACCCCAACTCATTCATCATCAAGCCATAACGGCAACGGCCGATTTTTAAGGTTGAATACGTGTTGGTGTACATACGGTCTAAAAATTCTGCCGCATCTGGCCCTTTGATTTCAATCTTGCCAAGTGTTGAAGCATCCAACAACCCCACATTGTTCCGTACACTGAGGATTTCACGTGTGATGGATTGGTGTTTGTCTTCGCCTGCACCTGTATACGTATAGGCCCTGCGCCATTGGCCCACTGGCTCAAACGTTGCGCCATGATTGGTGTGCCAGTTGAATATCGCAGTGCGCCGCACTGGCAAAAACAAATTGCCGGTAAGAGAGCCAGCAATCGCGCCGAAAGAATAGGGCGTATACGGTGGCCGGAACGTGGTTGTACCAATTTCTGGAATTGATTTCCCCGTTGCTTCAGACAACACGCCCAAACCATTGAGGTTAGAAGTTTTTCCTTGATCCGTGGCCATGCCGAAAGTGGTATAGCGTTTGGTGTGTTCAACGCTTTCATAACCTTCGCGCTGGGCCAATTCCAAATCAGCCGCCGTCACATCATTTTGAAAATCAATGAAGTGCTTGTTGCCTTCATTGTATTTGCCAGTGGCAGGCGCAAACCACAATGATTGCAGCGGGCTGCGCTTAGGTTCTTG